>NZ_JAWLQI010000017.1:0-53247 GCF_036997785.1 Brachyspira pulli | reverse complement strand
TTTTATATTTTTGATATTTCAGAATTAAATATTAACAATATCATTGATATATTTATAATGATTATAATATTGATTAATTAATATATTTAATTTATAATACAAAAATACAGTTTCAATAAAAATTATTAATCATTATTAACGATAATATTATTAACTATAATAAAAGAGAAGTTTATGCCAAAATTATTAATATCAAGCGATTTGCATTTGAGTATGCAGGAAAAAGAATATTCACTTTCTGTATTAGATGAAATAATTGATTATGCAAAGGATTATGATGCCTTAATGCTTTTAGGTGATACTTTCAATACTTTTGGAGATTTACAGGGATTAAAAGATATATTTTCAAAAAAGATGGAAGATTATCAAAAAAATGTATATTTACTCAAGGGTAATCATGAAAATTTAAAATCTAAGGGCATAACATTGAGTAAATTGAAATTTCCTGAAAATGTTATAGTGATAGAAGATATAACTTTTTTTAATATTGATGATTTGGATATTGCAGCTTTGCCTTATAGTGAGAAATATATTATAGATAATGAATTGAATAAAAAAATAGAAAGTTTAAATGCCAATAATAGAATATTAATAGCTCATGGAATAGTTGAAGGTACATTATGGGCTATAGAAGAAAATGAAGAAGCGGCAAGCATACCTATAGATATAATAAAAAAAATAGATCCTAACTTTGCAATAGTAGGGCATATACATAAACAAATGGAAGTAAATATTGATAATATAGATATAATATATACTGGTTCTGCCAGAGTATGGAGAAGAAGTAAATCCGAAATGGGTACAAGAAGATGTTTATCTATAGATATTCAAAATGGAAGCATAAAGAAAACATTTATAAATATAAAAAATGCTGGTGAGTATAGAGTTTATGAAACTAATATTTACAGCTTATCTAGTTTGGATAAAAAAGCAGAAGAATGGAATATTAATGATATTATAGATATAAATGTTTACGGCATAGCAGAAGATGAAAATGAAGTTGAAGAAAAAATAAATGTAGTAAGAAATAAATACTCAAAATACGTAAGAGAAATTAATGTAAAAACTACAAAATTATTTTTATTAGAAAATGCCTACAATGAAAGCATTATAAAAGAATTTTTGTCCATAGCTGAAGGATATGAATTGGATACACTTAATGATGAAGATTTAGAGATAGTTGAACTTGCTAAACGTATAGGCATAGAAAAAATATATGCTGCTTTACAGAGTAAAAAATAATTTTATGATTCTATTTTCTCAATTTTTTCAATGAATCTTTTTGCTAAAATTTTTGCATCAATATTTTCTATGCATATATGATTATTAGGACAATTTTTCCTTTTGTAGCATCTTGCACATTCTAAATTTTCAACTCTCATAGTTTCAGAATTTTTTGCTATAGGGCCGACACGCACTTCACTGGTAGGGCCGAATATTGCTATAAGAGGTTTTTGGAATGCACAGCCTGTATGCATTGGAAATGAATCTACTGTTACCATTCCTTTTGAATTTTTTATTAAATAAGCTAATTCCGGTAAATTAAAAAGTCCTGCAGAATTTAATACATTATTAAAACCTTCTGATATATCTGCACATTCTTTCTCATAATCTGAAGTAGCTGATAATACTATTTGTATATCTTTTAGTTTTTGTATTTCTTCTATTATCTCTCTTGATTTTTTTACGGATAAATCTTTAGTATCCCATCTTGAGAATGGAGAAAAAACTATATATTCTTTATTAATATTAAAATTGCTGTTAATAGAATATTTTATATGTTCTACTTTTTTATTGAATTCATCAGCTATATTGTCTGGTAAAAAATAGTCCAAATCAGTACCGTCATCTGGACAGTCTATAAATTTTAAAAATGATAATAATCCTACTATAGCATTTATATCTTTATAATAATTGCTTTTTAGTCCGAACCATTTTCCTTTTGCGTATTTCTTTTTTGCATGACATAAATATAAAAATATAACACTCCTTTCAAGTCCTTGTAAATCCATAGCTATATCATAATGCTCTTTTCTTACTTCCTTTATATGTGAAAAGAAATCTCTTATTGTAGAGAAAAATAATAGAGGAGATTTAAATATTTCATTTTCATATTTATATATATCTAAAACATATAATTTATTTATATAAGGATTATTTTCTAATATTCCTAATGCTCTTTTATCCGTTACAACATCAATAGTGCAGTCTTTATTCCATTTTTTTAATGCTCTTATAACAGGAGTCATATGTAAAACATCACCTAAAGATGTCTGTTTTATTAAAAGTATTTTCATAATAATAACCTTATAAATAATAATATAATAATGATACATATATTTTAATAATAATCAAGAAAAAAATAAAAAATACTATAAATAGTATTGACAATAATTACTTTGTATAGTAATATTACTATACAAAGTAATTATATAAGGAATTAACAATGAAAAGGAATATTATAATAATATTAGTAATTTTATTAGTATTTATTACAACATTCAGCATAAGCAAAGCTAATAATGTTAGTAAAATAAAAAATGAAAATATCATCAATATAGGCATAAGTCAGATGATAGAACATGATGCTTTAGATTTAATTTATAAAGGAATAGTAGATGAATTAAATAAATATTATAAGTCCAGTAATAAGAAGATAGTTATAGATTATCAGAATGCACAAGGCGAACAGGCGAATTGTAATACCATAGCACAGAAATTTGTAAATGATAAAAATGATATAATAATAGCAATAGGAACACCTTCAGCACAATCGGTTGTAAATCTTACCAAAGACATACCAGTAATAGTTTCAGGAATAGGCGATCCAATAGGGGCAAGATTGGTAACTAATTTAAATAAACCTAATGTAAATGTAACTGGAACTATAAATCTTCCTCCTATAGAAAAACAAATAGATTTAATGCATAAATTATTACCTAATGCCAAGAAAATAGGACTTTTATATTGTTCAAGTGAAATTAATTCTATATATCAAATAAAATTAGCAAAAGAAAAATTAGATTCTTTAGGATTGGAATATGTGGATTTAACTGTTGCTAATGCTAATGAAATAAATCAAATGATGTTAAGTGCTGTTAATAAAGTTGATGCAATATTTTCTCCAACTGATAATATAATAGCTAATAGCATGGCTAATGTGGCAATGATAGAAGAAAGTGAAAAACTTCCTGTAGTATGTGCTGATGCAGGAATGACAAAAATAGGAGGAACAGTTACATACTCTGTTGATTATTATGATATGGGAATACTTACAGCTAAAAAAGCTATAGAAGTTTTGGAAGGAATAAAAGATATAAAAAATATACCTTTAGAAACAGTTGATAGTTATAATTTTGTAGTTAATACAAATATGATAAAAACATTGGGACTTACTATACCAGAAGATATAATGAAATAGATTAATAGAAGAAATAACAAGCTTACAATATTTATTTTATTGTAAGCTTATTATTTTGTACAAAAAAGGATATATTTATTAGTTGAAAAAAGTTTTATTTATTAATTTTTGAATGCTTCAAATTTTAAATAATAAAATGAAAAATATTTTTTAACAAACTTAAAAATTTTTAGTATATACCTAAACAACTATATTTTGTCAAAAATAATTTTTTTAAATTTTAAATATCTGCAGGGCTTTGCCCACCCACTTTGTGTGCTTCGCAAGCACCCCACTTCTTTTGCGACCGAAGGGAGTACCTTTAGGTATGCCACAAAGAAGCTATATCCTCGACAAGCTCGGATACGCTTCGCGAAAGGCTACATATAGGCTTTAATTTAAAAATTATCTTACATGTAAGACAAAATTAGTATGATTTAGTACTAATTCTATCCTTGCACTTTTTGGTTCTTTTTGCGGCGGGAAAAAGAACAATAAAAAAATTGACAAACTTAAAAATTTTCAGTATAAATTAATTTTCTGATAGTAAATATTTCTCCTCCAATACTTTTAATGGCTTGCTTAATTGTTTTGCTGTAAATCCAACAAAAATAGCTCCAGCAATAATGCCTTCTCTCACCCCTTCCAAATGTCCTACAAATAACATAACTGTAGTAATTGATATCAATACCAATACAACATCGAATGCTATTTTTATATTTCCGAATTTAACAGAAAATACTTTACAAATAGCTAGTACAACACCTTCTCCAGGGGTAGTAACTAATTTTGCCATAATCTCTAAACTAACACCTAAGCCAAGTAAAAGTATGCCTAATATGCATAATCCCCATTGCTGAAAATAATTTGAATAAGTTATATTTCTTATTAGATATTGAGAGAAGTCTATCATAATACCGAATAAAACAAGTGCTGGTATTTGAAAAAGCTGAAATAAATCATAATTTTTTCTAAGAAGAAGTATTTGTAATAATATAAAAATAATATTTATAATTATAGTTGTTTGTCCAACAGATAAGCCGGATATATGGCTTGTTACATAAGGTACACTTGAAATAGGTGATATGCCTAATGCTGCTTTAATAGAAAATGCTATACCTAAAGCCATAATAGCAAGTCCTACTATTAATATAATACATCTTTCAATAAAATGAGATTTGAAAATTTCTTTGTTCATATTCAATTCCTTTTTTAATTTTTTTTGAGTGAATCACATATATTCGTTAATAATCTTTTTAATTCTTCCTGTTCCTCATCAGATAATCCTGCGGTTGCAATGTCTTCAGTATTTTTGAAAATGACTTGCATGTTTTCAGCAGCTTCAATACCTTTATCTGTTAAAGAAACATATAGAGATCGTCTGTTTCCATCTTTTTGTTTTCTTATAATGAGCCCTGAATTCTCCATTCCTAAAAGTATGCTTCCGACAGTTGCTTGTTCTATTTCTAAATAATTAGCTATAGTTTTTTGATGAGCTTCCTTAAATTGATGTAAAAAATACAATACTTTTGGCTGACCAGATGTGAGACCTATTTTATTTGCTTCATTTATTATTTTATGTGCAAATATAGAATTTGCTTTCATTAGTAAAAAATGCAGATTCTCCAAAGTAAGTATCCTTATAGTAAGTATTGTTATAATAAGAAAACTTATTATAAATTAATAATAAAAAAGTCAAATTTTATATACCTAGTATAAGTATATAAAAAAAATATAAAAAGATATTGACTTTTGATTAAGTTAGAGTATACTAATAAAATAAATAAAAAATAAGAGAGGAAAACAAATATGTCAGTACAAGAATTAAAAGCAGATAATTTTAAAACTGTTATCTCTGAAGATAAAGCTACATTAGTTGATTTTTTTGCTGAATGGTGCGGACCTTGTAAGATGCAAACTCCTGTATTGCATAAAGTAGCAGATCAATATTCAGATAAGATGAATTTTGGAGCTGTTAATGTTGATGAAGCTGAAGAAATCGCTGCTGAATACGGTGTTCAATCTATACCTACTTTGATAGTATTTAAAGGCGGTCAACTAATTAAAAGAGCTGAAGGTATGAAAAATGAAGCTCAATTAAAAGAGTGGTTGAAAGATTATCTATAAGATAAAAGTATACACTAATTTTATTTTTAGCCTAATTTTCTTGTAAATTAGGCTTTTTTTTATTCTAAATTGATATATAATTCTGAAAACACTATATAAATTTTTAAGGTAAAATATGTTTAGTACAAGCAATAAATTAATAGAAAATATATCAAATGAATTTCATATAAATGATGAAGAATCAAATCAAATTATAAATAAACTTTTTCAAAAAGTAACTTTTTCGATATTAAATGGAAATAGATTCTATATGGATAAGTTGGGTATTATAAGTTTGAATGAAAATAAAGAAATACTATTTTCAAATGAAGAAGATGGAAGTTTTGATGATTCATTAGAGTCTATAAGTATAACAAGTAAAGATATAAAAGACATATTTTTAGAAAAATCTATTTATAAAAGCATATTTAAAAATATAAAAGATATTTCAAAAGAAGAAAAAGTACATATAGAGAATTTTGGTACATTTTTAGGAAATAAAATAACTTTTGAAGCTGATAAACATTTGAAAGATATAATTAATAACTATAATAATGAAGAAGTTGTTGAGGATATTTTAGAGGAATTGGACAATCAAATAATCAGTAAAAGAGCAGAAAACAAAAATGATGAAAATTTAGAAGAAATTGTAGAAGAAGATAATAATATAATAAGCGATATATGGAAGAATAAATCTTATAATAATATAGATTTAAATAGTATGATAAAAAATCTTAATGAAAAAAATGATACTAAAGAAGAAGTAAATAATAATGAAATAAATAACAATATAGAAGAAAAAGAAGAAGTTTTAAATGTCGATAATAATAGTAATTTGGAAGATAATTCTGAATCACAAAAGACTGATAATGAAAACTCAAATTATTCTACAGTAATGAAAGAGTATACAGAAGAGGAGCTTTTGGATATTAATAATTTCGACAGTGATGATTTAAAAGATGAAAATAAAGAAGATGATAAGTCAATTGATTATCCTGTAATGAAGGAGTATACAAAAGAAGAACTTTTGGATCCTAATAATATTGATGCAGATGATGAGCATAATACTGCAGAATATAATAGAGAAATAAATGAAAAAGTGGAATCAGAATTATTAAGTACAAATAAAAAACAGTTTAAGGAAATCAATAGGAAAAATATGGATAATATGAACAATTCAGAAAGTAAAAAATCTAAATCATCATTAATTGGGGGAATATTTAAAGTAGCTTGTATAATAATATTTATACTAATAATTGGGGCTGTAGTGTCTGTTTATTATGGCAGTAATAAGCAGGTAGCAGAAAATAATATAGAAAATCAGAAACTTTATGACATAGTAGATACATTCTTTAATGATATGGATTCTGTTAATCTATCATATATAACATCTAAAGATATGTATTATTGGGATATAGCAAAATCATTGTATGGAGATGCTACTTATTGGCCATTAATATACAGTTATAACAATGATAAATATAAAATAAGCAATATTATAAAGAAGGGAAGCAGTATATCATATAGAAATATGCCTAGCTTTTATGCAGTAAAAGATGTTAAGTATTTGGATAATACATTGTCAAAATGTTATATGGCAATTTATCCTATATTGGTAAATGATAAAAAGTTTAATCATGCTTTATGGGCTTTAAAATTATCAGCATATTATGATTTGAATGTATTTAAAAATAATTCTAATATGATACCTCAAAAAACATATTCTAATATCTTAAAAGAGAATAGTTCTACAAAAAGTGCATATAGTGATATTATAAAATATGGACAATTAGATGAAAATACTTTATTATCATTTGTGGAAACAATAAAAGAAAAATTGGGAATGTCAAAATGAAAGTTGTAACTACAGAAGATTTAATTAATATAGATAAAAAAACCACAGAAAAGATTCCTTCCATATTATTAATGGAACATGTGGCTAGCGAGATTTTTTATTTATTATTGAAAAGACATAGAAAATTATTGTATACAAAAACTGTGTATATTTTTTCATCTGTTGGCGGAAACGGAGGAGATGGTCTTGCTATAGGAAGATATCTTATACAAAATGGATATGATGTAAAAATATATATAACAGGCAATCTTGATAGAGTAAATAAAGATACTTATGCTAATTTTAATATATTAAAATCTATGAATGTAGATATAAGCTATTTAGGAAGTGAAGAAGATGTTTATAATGCTGTAGAAAATATTGAAAGAAAATCTATAGTACTAGATTCATTATTCGGAACTGGAGGAAACAGACCATTAGAAGGCATACAAAAAGCATTAATTGATAATTTAAACGAAATAGATGTTTTGAGAATAGCTATAGATATACCTTCAGGACTTGCTTCTAAAATAAATGATTATGACAATGTAAACAGCTGTTTTAAAGCTGATGAAACTTATACTGTATGTTTTGCAAAGGATATATTTTTCTTATATAGAACTAGAGAATATATAGGAAAATTATTTATGATAAAGTCTATATTTCCGGAAAGTATATTGGATAGTTGGGGATATAAGGCTAAATTAATAGATTATAATGAGAAAATCAATATAAATAGAAATGCATTCTTCAGTAAAAGAGAACAAGGAATGTTATCTATAGTAGCAGGAAGCGATGATTATATAGGAGCTGCTGTATTATCAGTACATGCTGCTTATAGACTTGGAGTAGGATATATAAGATTATATGTACCTAATGGAATAGTTAAAAATATAAGAGATGCTATTACTCCTTCTATGCCTGAAGTAGTTATTATAGGTGTTGGTGAAGAAAATCAGAGATATTTCACTGAAAATGATATAGAAATAGTAAACTATATAAACAGAAGCAGTGCTTGTATAATAGGTTCAGGATTAGGAAGAAATATGGATACTGAAGTATTTATAAATAGTATTTTAAAGCAAATAACTGTTCCTACTGTTATAGATGCTGATGCTTTATATTTGATGTTTGAAAGTACATTAAATGAACTTTCAAATAATTTTATATTGACTCCTCATATATATGAATTTGAAAAATTAACTCAAATAAATCATATAGAAACATTAGAAAACCCTTATGCTTCATTATTGAGATATAGACAAAAAACTAATGCAACTATAATATTAAAAGATGCTGTAAGTTTTTTAATGCATAATAATGATATATATATAAATTATAATCCTAGATCTTCTATGGGTAAAGCCGGAATGGGAGATGTATTTGCAGGCTTTATAGGGGCGTTGCTAGCTAGAAAAATAAATGTATTAGATGCTTCAAAATTAGCATTAATAATACAGGCAAGAGCTTTCAATATTTTATCAAAGAAATTTGGAAATGACTATATACAGCCTAAGGATTTAGCTAATATATCATATAAAATATTAAAAAGGATATAAGTAATTTGCCAAGAGAAGTTTATGACCCTAAAAAACCAGAATTAGAGTTTTACAATAATAGAGAAACAAAGCCGCCTGCGCCTAAGAGAGAAGTAAGCATTTTTGCAAGAAAATGGTTTATGTTTTTATACGGAACTTTTCTTACTTTATTAGTAATAGCTCTGCTTCTTTATAAAAGAGGTTTTTTTAATAATATACCATATTTTAGTGCTTTAAAAACAAGCGTACCTATAGAAGTAAAGATTAATAATCTTGAATATTATGATGATGAGGCAGTGCTTGTTACAATAGAAGTGGAAAATAATAATTATACAAATTCTATTAATGTAGAAAATTTAAAAGCTTCTTTATCATTATATAAAAATAAGAAATTAATATTTACCGGTGATGATTCTTTTTATGATGTTAAATTTCCATTGGGGCAAAGAATCGGATTTAAAATGAGTTTTGATCAAAATTATTGGCATGAGGCTAATAAATTGGAAGTTATATTAAATTTTGATACGAATTTGACTACAACTAATAATATAGATATAAGGCATTTAAAAAAATAGAATATATTTTTAGTAATAAATAGTAAAACGGCATTAAATTTCATAAAGAAATATAATGCCGTTTTTTATTATGTAATTTTTTATAAATTAAAATTCTTTTATTTTTTCTTTATTTAGAGTTTTTATCAATGCTTTGGCTATCTCTATAGAAGCAATTATATCATCATAAGAAGCATAACAATAATGACTATGAGCATATCTTGTAGCAACACCTAAAACAACGCTTGGAGAGCCTAAATTAGTTTTATGATAAACAGCACCATTAGTAGAACCTTTTTCACGTACTATAACTTGATGAGCTAAATTATTTTTCTTTGCTATTTCTATAGTATATTTATTTAATCTAGGATTAGTGATCATGCCTCCATCAATTACTCTAAGCTGAGAACCTTTTCCAATTGCTCCATGTGCTCTGTCACCATAATAGAAAGTATCATCAGCAGGAGAACCTTCAAATACTATAACTAAATCAGGTTTTACTTTATTTGCAGCAACTGCAGCACCTCTGGCTCCTACTTCCTCTTGTGATGTCATCATTCCAACTAAATTAACATCTAATTTTTCATCTTTTAATGCTTTTAAAGTTTCTATGACACATAAAGCACCAACTCTATTATCTATTGCTTTTGCACATATACTTTTAGTTCTTTCATCATATCTGAAATCAACATCAGGTACAATAGGATCGCCTATTTCTATTCCGAATACTTTTTCAGTTTCTTCTTTGCTTCTAGTTCCAACATCGATATACATATCCTGTAGGGTAGGTAAGCGTCTTCTTTCTTCATCAGTCATAAAATGAGGAGGTTTTGAACCTATAACTCCTTTAACATATTCTCCAGAAGAAGATTTTATCACAACGGAATTTGATACTATATTAGGTATATGCCAGCCTCCTAATGTTATAAATGATAAAGTACCATTATTATTGATATGTTCTACCATAAATCCTATTTCATCTATATGACAGTCTAGTCCTACAATAGGTTTGTTTTTATCTATTTTTTGTAATCCTAAATATAGATTATTTATAGAATCTCTTTCATTATCTATAAATGAAGTATTATTTTTTATAACATTTATAACATCATCTTCAAAACCAGAAGGGCCAAATGCATTGCTCAAATCTTTCATTAAGTTTAAAATGTCATTCATAAAAAATCCTTAGTATAAAATTTATTTGCAAATATAATAAATTATTTGTATAAAATATCAATTAAGTATTTATAAAATTGGAGTTATATATACCTAAACAAATATACTTTGTCAAAAATAAATTTATGTTTTGGTTTTATATTTGGGGCTTTGCCCCAAACCCCCACTTCTTTTGCGACTGAAAGGAGTGCCTGCGACCATAGGAAGTCCTTTAGGGTGGTGTTGCCACAAAGAAGCTTATATCCTCGATAAACTCGGATACGCTTCGCGAAAGGCTACATTTGGGCTTTAATTAATAAATTATTTTATATGTAAGACAATTTTAGTATGATTTAGTACTAATTCTATCCTTGCACTTTTTGCAACTTTGACGAAGTCCGCAGAGCGTATGCGGCGGGAAAAAGAACAACAAAAAAATTGACAAACTCTAAAATTTTTAGTATATACTCAAATGATTTTAGTTTGTAAAATTATTTTTATATTGTTATTATTTTTTGAGACTAGCCACTTATGAAGTACATATAGTGCAGAACTCCAGTTCTTTATAATGTACAGGAACTTGCAAGAAGTAATTGTTTAGGTATATATTAATTTTTACTAATTATTATAGTTGTAAATATTATGTTAATTAATTTTTATTGTTTTTTATACAATTAATTTTTGAAATTTATTGTTTTTTTATTTAATATGATATAAAATGTTATCAAAAGAAATAAGAAATTCACTTGACTTATGTACATTATATATTATAATTTATAGTACAATTTAAAGGAGTTAACATGAGTAGTGCCATATCAAATCAAATACTTGTATTTAAGATAAATAATGAATTATACGGAATAGATATTCTCAAAGTTCAAGAAATATTGAATTTTATGCAGCCATCTCCAATTCCAAACTGCCCAGATTATTTGAAAGGTATTATTAATTTGAGAGGTACTATTATTCTTGTTATAGATTTAAGAGCTAGATTCCATTTTGATGAGCCTATGAACCCAGAAAACTGCGTTATTGTAGTTGTAGCAATAGGTGATAAAAAATACGGTTTAGTTGTTGACTCTGTATCTGACGTACTTACTATAAGCAATGAAAATATACAAGAAGATATAGACATGCATGTAGGTATAGACAGCAGATATATTATGGGATTGGTAAAAGCTAATGAACAAATGATCATCTTAGTTGATATAGATAAAGTATTTATAAAAGATGAACTTGATGATTTAAGCACAGCTATCAATAATTCTATAGTAAAATAATATATGTCATCACATAGAATACTTAGAGTAAACGAAAATATTAAACAGACTCTCTCTATGATTATAATGAGAGAGATAGAAGACCCAAGAATTAAGAATAATCTTGTAACTATTACTAGGGTAGATACTGCTAAAGATTTAAAAACAGCAAAGGTTTATTTTGTATGTCTTAATGAAGATAAGCAAAATGAGGTTCTTAATGGTCTTAATAGTGCTAAAGGTGTAATATTTTCATATCTTAGAAAACAGCTTACTATTAGATATGTTCCTAATTTAACATTTTATTATGATAAGAATCTAATAGAAACCAATAAAGTATTAACTGATATAAAAAATTTGGATATTCCTGAAGTATCTAACGATTTTGATAATTAATATTTCTATTTATTATTAATTTATTAAGAGGTATTTTAATGTTTTTTAAAAAAACTATGAAAGAAGATAATAAAACTGTATCAAAAATTGAGAATGATGAGAAAATAAATACTACAAAAAAACAAATATTAGATAGATTATCAAAAGCATCTGATATTACTATAACAGGACATAGAAATCCTGATTGTGATTGTGTATGTTCTGGTTTGGGTTTATCTTTACTTATAAAAAATGTTTTTAATAAAAATGCTGTAGTTGTTAATACAGATAAAATGCAAAGAGATTTGCAGAATGTTTTATTGATTGATAATGTAATATTTGAAGTTACTCCGGAAACATTGCCTAAAAAAGATGTTTTAGTTGTACTTGATTCAGGAGATATAGACAGAATAGGCTGGATTGCAGATATTACAAATGAATATAATGAAGTTATATTTATAGACCATCATAAAGTTAGAAACCTTAAAGGTGTTACTATGTTTTATGATGATACTACTGCAGGTGCAACTTGTGAAATAATATTTGATATATTCCAAGATTATACAGAAAAAATGGATTCTACTATAGCTACATTGTTATATTCCGGCATTTGTACAGATACAGGCAGTTTTATATTCAGCAATACAACAGAAAGAACATTACTTTTCGGCTCTAAATTGATGAAAATAGGAGTTATGCAAGAGAATATTGGTAATGTTGTAAGAAAGAGATATACTAGAAATGATGTTTCTGCTCTAATGGAAATATATAGAAGAATGATAATAGACTATGATAAGAAAATAGGCTATATATGCTTGGGTGATACTATTTGCGGAATAAACACTAAAGAACTTGGAGTAAGTGCTTCTGATACATTAATACAAATGGACGATGTATTAATTGGTTTTATAGTTCATGAAAATGAAGACAGTTTCAGAGTTAGTATGAGAAGCAGATCTGTAAAAGATATTAGAGAAGTTGCTGAAAGTTTCGGCGGCGGCGGTCACCCTAAAGCATCCGGTTTTACAGTATCAAAGAAAGATTATACAAAAGAAAAACTCATTCAGGAATTAAAAGATAAATTGATTAACTTATTAGATTCATAATTATGGCAATGGATAATATTATAATATATACAGACGGCGGCTGCAGAGGAAATCCCGGTCTTGGAGCTTGGGGAGCTATACTCATAAGTGAAAAACATAATTTGCGTCTTGAAATAGGAGAAAGCGAAGATAATGTTACTAATAATAAAATGGAGATGAAAGCTGCCATAAAAGCCCTTGAAAGGTTAAAAAATTCTCATAATATAAAACTTTACAGTGACAGTGCTTATTTAATTAACGGAATGACTAAATGGATATATTCATGGCAGAAAAATAATTGGATAAAAAGTGATAAGAAGCCTGTTGAAAATAAAGAATATTGGCTTAGATTAATAGAATTATCAAGTAAACATAACATAGAATTTATAAAAGTTAAAGGTCATTCAACTAATAAAGAAAATAATCGTGCAGATGAAATAGTTAATATTTTGATGGATAAGCATATAGAAACCGGAAAAACAGCTTCTTATAGTGAAAAAACAGCATATAATTGATTCAAGCTTTTATTTTTTGTTTAGCAGTCTTTTTCTTTTCCTGCTTTATAACAAGAGGACGTTCTTTTTGAGACTTTTTAGTTTTTACTATTGTAGTTTTTCTTTCTGTTTTAGGTTTTGATGATTTAACAGATTTTTTTAGAGAAGTTTTCTTTTCTGAAGATATTATAGTTTCTTTTTTCTTTCTCTGTCTTTTAGGTTTTTCAGCCGGCTTTTCAATGATAGAAGTATGAAATTTTAATTTATCTAAATTTTTTAAAAGATAATTATGTATTTCTTTGTCTGAAGGCTCTGTTATAAAAATAATTTTACATGTTTCATGTTTATTATCTCCAATGCGTTCATATAAACATATCCAGAATGGATTTTCAAATAAAACAGTAATATTTATTTTTATACTTATCTTAATCTTACTCATTATTAATCTCTTATTATATTTATCGAAATTATAAAAATATACAATAGACATTTATTTTACTTTGTTTTTCTTTAGAGTGTATTTACATACCCCGCCCTTTATGCTTTATTATTTGAATAGTAATTACGAATTTATTATTCTTAAATAGCGAAATAAAAAAGCATGCCCACCCAAGTTTGTATTAAATTTATAATCTATTTTACGCACGGTTAATGATTTTTTATAATTAATCTTATTTTGAATTATAATTTATCTATATATTTAGTGCCGTTTACCGTGCGGTGAAATAGTTATCATAATTTAATTAACATAATAAGTCTTTACAATTTTTACTCTTTTTAGTATAATATTTTGAAAGGATTATATTATGTTTACTTATTTTGTGATTAAACGCATATTAAAAGGCATAGTCATGTTTGTAATATTAATGTTTATGTCTTCTGCTATATTCAATACAGTTAGTGAAAAAACTCTAAAGGCACAAATAGAAGAAAATATTAATGCTGAAGTTAGAGGCTTAAGCAATATGCGTACTGAGGATGTTGCTAATTTTATAAAAGAGAGAAGAGCGTACTATTATGATATATATTGGCTTAATAGAAGTATAGGAGAAAGGATATTTATACGAGCTATTAATACAATAACATTTCAATTTGGAAAATCTACTATTATGATGGATTCAAATGGAAATAGGGAAGTTATAAAAATAATAGGAGAGGCATTACCTCGTTCAATAATACTTTTTACAACGGCGTCAGTTATACAAATGATAATAGGTTTAATCATAGGACTTATAAAAGCTAGAAAGGCTGGAGGATTATTTGACAGAACCACAAGCATTATAACAATGATAGTTTATGGTATGCCTACTTGGTGGCTTTCTATGATATTGATAATGGTATTAGTTTATAAATTTAATTTGTTTCCTTCCGGAGGTGTTCATTCAATACCAATTCCTACAGGCATAATGTATTATTTGGATATGTTATGGCATATGTCATTACCTCTTATTACATTAACTTTAATAGGTTTCTGGGGACTTTCATTTGTTGTAAGAAATATAGTATTGTCAACATTGCAGGAAGATTATATTATGGCAGCACGTGCAAGAGGTATATCAGAAAAATCTGTTTTACTCGGACATACTTTAAGAAGTTCAGCTCCTCCAATAGTAACTATAACTTTATTGGGATTACTTGGTTCTATTGCAGGATCAATTATATTTGAAGGTATATTCTCTTGGCCTGGTTTAGGTAATTTGTATTGGATATCAGTTCAGCAAAATGATATACCAGTGTTAATGGGAAATTTGGCTATAACAACTGCACTTTATCAATTCGGATTAGTGGTTCTTGATATATCTTATGGATTCTTAGATCCTAGAATAAAAGTTGGAGGTAAGTTATAAAATGCAAAGTAATATTAATAAAAAACTTTCTCCAATAATAGAATTCTTTAATGAATTTAAAAAAGATAAAGCGGGCGTAGTAGGTTTATGTATATTGATTCTAGCAATATTGGTTTCATTATTAGAACCTTTGCTTTTAACTTATAAAGAAGCACCTAAACGTTGGAGAGATATAACTTATTGGCAGGACAATCCAGCTTCAGCACCTCCTGAATGGCTTAATTTTTTTCAAAAGGAAAAATCATCTATTACAACAGATATAAAACCATTAAGTGTTGAAACTAATTATGTAGATAATCAATTAACTTATAAAGCAGTATTTGAATATGATTATAAATTTGATAAGTCTCCAGTAGATTTAATTTTCCATGCTAATGTTAATGGTTCTACCGGCTTAATATGGAATGTAACAAGACCAGATGGAGCAGTAATAACACTTTCTGATAGTTTACATAATATAAACGGCGATTTAAGAATATCAGCTTTTAATGATTCAAAGAATAGAATATTTAGATTTTACAGAGAGTCCGTTCCAAGAATATTAGCAAGACAAATAGATACTCTTACGACCAATCCAATGAAAATACTTTTTAACACAAAAAAAGATGATATGGCTAAAGATTTTAAAGCTTTAAAAGGAGTTTATAAATTTGAAATAAGCGGTAAATTTTCATACCCTAATTCAAGTTTTGAAAATCCTTATATAGTGTTGGTTGGTTCTATGTCTGGTATAATGGGAACGGATAATATGAAGCGTGATATATTTTCCGGACTTATATCGGGTCTTAAATGGGCATTATTTATTGGTATAGCAACAAGTTTTATATCAGTTATAATCGGTGTAATGTATGGAATAGTATCAGCGTATTTCGGAGGATTTGTTGATAATGTTATGCAGTTTATTTATCAAATATTTATAGGAATTCCTGTACTTCCGGTAATGATAGTTATGAGTGCAATATTTAAGCCTAGTATATGGACTATGATTACTATGATGATATTTTTTTCTTGGACTGGTTCTGTTATGACTGTACGTTCAATGGCTATGCAGCTTAAAGAAGAAACATATATTGAGGCAGCAAGAACTATTGGGGCAGGACATTTCAGAATAATATTTAATCATTTAGCACCATTGCTTTTACCTTTTTCATTTGCTTCTATGGCTTTGGCTGTGCCTTCGGCTATAGTTTATGAATCTTCATTATCATTGCTTGGTCTTGGCGATGCTACTATAGTTACTTGGGGACAGATTCTGCATGATGCTATGAAAGGTTCAGCAGTATTGTCTGGTCTTTGGTGGTGGATAATACCTCCAGGAATTTTAATTGCAATTTTAGGTATGTCATTTGCATTTTTAGGTTTTGCTTTAGATAAAATACTTCACCCTAAACTTAGGAGTAGATAAAAACATGAAAAATAAGTTTATAGTTTGTTTATTGATGCTGTTTATTGTGTCATGTTATGATAGTCATTATAAAGTTATTGAGTTTGTACCTGTTGATTCAACTAAATCTTTTTCTATATTAGGTTATTGCGTACCAGCTCCTCAATATGCTTTTAATGTTAAATATGCTATTGTTAATAGAACTATAGCTGAGTCTAATTTTGATTATAATAATATGAATTATACTTACAGAGCTTCAAAAAATTTAGAAGAGCTTTTATATTTTTATGATGTTCTATATGATTATAAAAAATTGGTAGATGAAGAAACCGACATAGAAATAACAATACAAACGAATGACAGAGAAGAATATATTGCATATTGGAATGTTGATGGAATATATTATTCTTTATTTGCTAAAGATGATATAGAAGAATTATCTTTAGATCTTATGATGAGTAAAGCTTTAGAATAATATAAGTCTATTATTTTAATAATAAATTAGTATTTTTATCATGTATATTTATATATCAATATTTAATAAAAAATATATTAAAAGTTCATAAATTTTTTGATAAATAATTATATATTAAAAAATTACAAACTATTGAAAAAATATTGATTATAATATATTATATTTGTAATTATAATTTTAAGGATATAATAATGACTACAGATAGAGAAGAATTAGAAGCACTTTTATATCAAACAAGATTAAGAATAGAAGATAATCAAAAAGATGAAATGTTAAATAGATTAAATAAAGACTTAGAGTTTATAGAAGGATTATTTGAAGTTAATGTTGATAATATAGATCCTTTATACCATGTTATTGACTTACCTGAATATTTAAGAGAAGATGTACCAGGTGAAACTTTGAATAATGAAGTTATAATGGATTTATGCCGCAGCGGTGAATATGGTTATATAGTAGTTCCTGCTGTTCCTGCCGCTTTAGAAAACAGCGAACACCACGCTAAAAAATCTTAAAAATTATTTTGTTTTATAGAGGTCATCAATTATAGATGAATTATTCTTATGATAGAGAAGAATTAAAAAAAGAAAAGCGTAATGCTATTAAAGCTATATTAAAACCTTTTATATTTATTTATTATAGAAGCAATAGTTTATTATATAGAGCTGTTGCAAGACTTATTTTAGGTTTTATTATAGCATTTATTATATTTGGTATTTTTACTTTATTTATTAGAATTGACAGAATGAAAAGTTCTACAATGATGAATACCATTGAACAAAATGATGTATTAATTACTTCTAAATTAAGATATGCTATTGCCTTAAGACCATTTGTTTCATCTCTTACAGGAAAGACTATAGTTTTTTCAAGACCTAAAAGGGGTGATATAGTATTTATGATAGATCCAAGAACGAAAAGAGAATTTTTTCTTAAAAGATTTGTTTCTTATTTTGTTTATTTTGCTTCTTTTGGAAATGCTAATATATCGAAGACTAGATACTTAATAAAAAGGGTTGTAGGTCTTCCTGGAGAAACGATAGAAATAAGAGATAAAGCTGTTTATATTAATGGAGAAATGCTTAATGAACCTTGGGCTAATATAGATTCTGACGGCAGGATATTAGATGCTGAAATTTCAACAAGGGATAATTTTGGCCCTCATATTATAGGTTATAATGAGTATTTTGTATTATCAGATAACAGAGATTATGGATATGACAGCAGAGATTTTGGCAATGTTCCTTTTGCTAATATAGACGGAAAAGTCATTTCTAAATAAATTAAATATAAAAAATAAATTATTATACAGAGTTTTTTTATGAAACTTAATTATACTCATACATTATATGCTAGTTATATAGGATATATAACTCAGGCTATAATTAATATTTTTCCTCCTTTAGTCTTTATAATGTTTCAAAAAGATTTTAATATATCATTAACTCAAATAGGACTGCTTTCATCTTTTAATTTTGGCATTCAAATGCTTATAGATTTTTTGGCAATTAAATTTATAGATAAAATAGGTTATAGAATACCAATAGTTTCAGCACATATATTTTCTGCTTTAGGATTATTTTTACTTGGCATACTTCCTTTTTATATAGAGCCTTATTTAGGTATATTAATATGTTTTTTTATTAATGCTATAAGCGGAGGATTGATAGAGGTTTTAGTTAGTCCTATTGTAGAGGCACTTCCAGATAAACAAAAAACTAAAGCTGTGAATATACTTCATTCATTTTACTGCTGGGGTTCAATGCTAGTAGTTATAGTTTCAACATTGTATTTTAATATATTCGGTATTGAAAATTGGAGATATATGTCAATGATTTGGGCTATTATACCATTTTGTAATATATTTCTTTTTGCCAATGTACCTCTTAATGTTTTGAAAACTCATGAAGATAATATGAAAAGTGATAACACTGTATCTATAAGAAAGTTATTATCTGTAAAAATAGTTTTACTATTTGTTATACTTATGATATGTGCTGGTGCTAGTGAACAATCTATTGCACAATGGGTATCATTATTTGCAGAAGTAGGTCTTAATGTTAATAAAACTGTAGGTGATATATTTGGTGCTTGTATGTTTGCATTCTGTATGGGTATAGTAAGATTAATTTATGGAATGAAATCTGAAAGTATCAATATAGAAAAAGCATTGATAATATCATCTTTATTCTGTGTTTTTGGTTATATTGTAACAGTATTCAGTCCATATCCTTTTTTATCATTAATAGGCTGCGGAATATCAGGTTTATCAGTTGCTATAATGTGGCCTTCAGTATTTTCTCTTGCATCAAAGACTTATAATAAAGGCGGAACTGCCATGTTTGCTATGCTTGCCTTAGCTGGGGATATAGGCTGTTCTATAGGGCCCGGTATTGTAGGTATTGTTTCAAATAATAAAAATATTTCTGATAAATTTAGTGCTATTATAGTAAATTCAGATTCTATACAAATAGGATTAAAAATAGGTATATTATTTGCTATAATCTTTCCTGTGATTATGTTTGTAGTTTTGGTTTTATTTAAAAATAGAAAAAGAGCTTAATTTTCAGTATATACCTAAACAACTATATTTTGTCAAAAATAAATTTATATTTTTGATTTTATATCTGGGGCTTTGCCCACCGCGAAGCGTACCCGTAGGGTAAGACCCTACTTCTTTTGCGACTGAAAGGAGTGCCTTTGGCGTGCCACAAAGAAGCAAAAAGGTTACATTTGAGCTTTAATTTAATAAATTATCTTACATATAATACAATTTTAGTATGATTTAGTACTAATTTTATACCTTGCACTTTTTGGTTCTTTTTGCGGCGGGAAAAAGAACAATAAAAAAATTGACAAACTTAAAAATTTTCAGTATATACCTAAAATTTTTAAGTTTGTCAACCGCGAGCTGCGGCACCTTTCCGCACGGTATCACTTATTCTTAACGAAAGTACTCTATATGTGCGGTTGATTACTTATTATTATACAAAATCAATAATATATCTTGAAAGTAAAACATATATCATAAATATTAGAAATATTTTGACTCATAAAAAATTATAATTTACATTTATAAAAATGTGAAAATTGACAAAGTATATTTGTTTAAGTATATATAAAAATAGGTTTTTGATATTAATAAATAATATACAAAAACCTATAATAAAAAATATATATATCGGAGGCTAAAATTTGTGAACATCTATGTTCTTTTCTAATCTGTCTAATTCACTTTTTAGGAACTCTTTCCATTTTTCTGCTCTAAAAATAGGAGAGGTTATGAATATATCTTTATCTCCTCTGCCTGACATATTAACTATAATTACATCATCTTTTGTATATTGCTTTGCATACTCCATTGCTTTTGCCCCGGCATGGGCACTTTCTAAGGCAAATATAACACCTTCATTTTTAGCAAACTCTTTTACAGCATTTATTGCTTCTTGGTCTGTAGCATAAGTAAATTCTATTCTTCCGGATTCTCCTAAATAAGCAAGCTGAGGGCCAACTCCTGGATAATCTAATCCTGCAGATATAGACATTGTTTCTGATATTTCTCCATTTTCTTTTAATATGAATTTACTCATATAACCTTGAGCAGCAATATCTTTAGCATAAGGATTTTGCATTCTAATAGCATTCTCTCCAAGATTCATACTTATTCCGCCGGCTTCAACTGCTATTAATTTTGGATTTTCTTTTTCTATAAATGGTTCAAAGAATCCTATAGCATTAGAACCGCCGCCTACACATGCTATCATAGCTTTTACATTTAAGTTCTTTTCTTGTATTTGTTTTTCTAATTCCCTTCCTATTACTGATTGGAAAGTCCTCACTATATCAGGATAAGGGCTAGGGCCTACGGCACTTCCAAGTAAATAGTGCGTATCTTTTAAATCTTTAACCCAATCTTCTAATGCCATATCAACTGCATCTTTAAGTCCGCGTCCGCCTCTTGTTACTGATACTACATTGGCACCGTATAATTCCATAGATGCTACATTAGGCTGTTGTCTTTTTACATCTATTTCACCCATATAAATAGAACATTCAAGTCCTAATTTAGCACAAGCAGCAGCAGTGGCTATTCCATGCTGACCAGCACCAGTTTCTGCAATAATCTTCTTCTTTCCCATTTTCTTTGCTAATAAAGCCTGTCCTATGGAATTGTTAATCTTATGAGCTCCTGTATTTGCTAGTCCTTCTAATTTTACGTATATTTTTGCTCCGCCTATTTTTTCTGATAAATTTTTAGCATACATTAATGGCGTAGGTCTTCCTACAAAATCAGCTCTTAATTCTTCAAGTTCGCTTAAAAATTCTTTGTCGTTAATATAATGATTAAATGCTTCTTCTAATTCTATTAATAATTTTTCTAGTGCTTCTGGAACAAATCTTCCCCCAAATTTTCCAAAGAAACCTTTTTGGCTATTTTTCATTTTTATAATTCCTTATATCCTTTTTATTAGAAATATTACTTTATACAGTAATAATATCATATACTTAAAAATTGTCAATATATTTTTTAGTTTTTTATTTATATTATTAGAAAATAGTTTATAATTAAGTATAATATGTTCTAATTGGGAGTAATTTCGTGGTAAAAGATAGAATAGAGAGTTTATTTGGACAAGCCAGATATTATTTTAATTTGGAAAAATATTCTTCGGCACTTAGAATATATTTAAAAATAATAAACTATTTTGAAAATTATTCTTCTGAATTAGACAGCAATTATAAAGACAGATATTTTTCACGCAGTTATTATAAAACAGCATTAACATTATATTATTTGAATAGATATGAGGAATCTATTGAGTATTACAGCAAAGCAATAGAAGTTAATCCTATATATGAAAAAGCTTTTATTAATAAAGGTATAATACTTGCTAAATTAATGGCATTTGATGAGGCTTTATATTCATTCAATATGGCATTAGAAATAAATGATAAATCAGAAATATGTTATTTTAATATTGGTATCATATATTCAAAATTAGAACGCTATGAAGATGCTTTATTTTATTTTAATAAGGCTTCAGAACTTGGATATGATTATGCTTATTTAAATATTGCAATAGTTTTGGAGAAGCTTGGAAAAATAGATGAAGCATTCAAACTATATAATAAGGCTATGGAAATAAATAAATCTTTAGAGATTGTTTATTTAAATAAGGCTAGTTTGCTTATTAATATAAAGAGATATAAAGAAGCTATAGAGTGTTTGGATAATGCACTTACTATTTTGAATGAGAAGAATTCCAAAGGCGATACTATTATAAAAAATAAAGAACATGTTGAGTATATAGAAATTGATGTTATCGGAGATGATACGATATACGACAGAATATATTTTTTTAAATCAGAAGCATTGATAGGCTTAGAACAATATGATTATGCTTTAAAAATTTTATTTGATATAAAAGGATCAAGAAGTTTTAATATATTTAATATAATATCAAGATTTATAGAGCATATAAAAATAGAAAAATTAATAGATATAATATTGGAAGAAGGAAGTTTTTGGACTGAAGAAAAAGAGGAATATTTTAATTTTATAGTTAGAGATATAGAGTATAAAAAAAGACATAAAGTAAAAATATTGTGGATATTGCAATATTTGTTTTTATATTTAATATCAGTAAAAGATAATGATAAAATTAATGAGATATCACATTACACAAGCATAGAAGTTTTTAATGAAATGGCTTTTGATAAAAGATATGATAAATTAGATAATACAAAATATAAAACTTATATAAAGAAAAATAAATTAAGAATGACAAGCATAAAAAATGCGAATGATCCTAAAGAGGGTAAGATATTAATGCAGCTTCTTAGGAATAATAATATCAATTCAAAATACGGCAATATTAATAATTTTATAGCATTGCAAACATCATTCAGCAGATGTAAAGATTCTCTTACTATGTATAGATTATATGGTAAATATGATAATAAAGAAGGTACGGGCTGCTGTTTAGTATTTGATAAATCCTTCTTTGATATTTCTTTCAATAATTGCGGATCTGGTATTTTATTCTCATTTTCTTATGATAAAAATAATTATTCTAATATAGAATTTTATGAGGAACAAACCTTGCCTTTATATTTTGTTTTGTATTATAACTTGAAAAAAAATGAAATAATATTTAATCCATGCGAATCGGATTATGATAATCTTATTATTGATTTAAATAAAGAATATACTGTTTGGAATGAAGGAAGCAGATTTTATGATAAATTAAAAAATAATATAGGGTATGTATTTTATTCTATGTTTAGAGTAATAAAAGAATTCAATTCTGATGAACTTTCATTAGCATATCAGTTGCTTATGAATATGCAATACCTAATAAAAGATTCTTCATTTATAGAGGAACAGGAAATGCGTATTATACAGCTTGTTGAATATGGAAGCAATCCTTTGCATATTGATGATAATATGAAGCGTTCTTATAAAAATTATCTTTATATATTTGATAATAAGGCTTTGAAAGAAGTGATATTAGCTCCTAAAGTTGAAGATGCAGATTTTCTATTGGAAAAGTTTAATGATAGACTTGCGAAGGCTACTAATATATACAATTCAAAAAATATGAAGCATAAATATAAAATAAATGTTTATATTTCAAATGCACCTATATCTTGACAAATATATATTAATAATTATAATTTCATTAAAAAATATATATTTTGGGATTTTGTTATGAAAAAAATAATTCTTATTTTATGTGTAATTTTTTCTATATTTGCAGTTTCTTGTGAAAAAGATAAAAAGTCTATTGATAGTTTAACAGATAAAATAAATGAAAAAATAGATGAAGCTTCAAAAGCAGCACAAGACGGAGTTAAAAAAGCTGGAAAGGTTACAGAAAAAGCTTTAGATGAAGCGTCTAAGGCAGTTGAAGACGGAATGGAAAACATTGATACTGATAAAATTTTAAATAATGCTTCTAAGGCTTTAGAAGACGGATTAAAAAAAGCTAATGAAGGTATAGATAAAGCTGCAGAAGAATTATCTAATGCAGTTAAAAATAATTAATAAGAGAAGTTTTTATGTCAAAAAAAATTGCTATGGTAGTATGGAGCAAAACAGGCAATACTAGGTTAATGTCTAAAGCTATAAAAGAAGGTGCTGAGAGTAAAGGGGCAGAAGTAGAAGTTTTTAAAGCTTATAATTTCGATATAGATGCTGCTAAAAGTTATGATTGTATAGCTTTAGGCTGTCCTGCTATGGGTGCTGAAATTTTAGAAGATACAGAATTTCTTCCAATGTATGAAATGGTTAAACCTTATTTAAAAGATAAAAAGATATTCATATTCGGTTCTTATAGTTGGGGCGATGGAAAGTGGATGCGTGATTGGAAAGAAGATATTTTGAAAAATGGAGTTACTTTATTTAGAGAACCTATTATAGCTAGAGAAAAACCAACTGATGATATATTGGAAGAACTTAGAAAAGTAGGCGAGGATTTAGCTCTTTCATAAATTATCTATATTCAGTATTAAATTAATAAATATTGTTATTATCAATCTATAAATCATAAATTTATCCTACTATAGATTAAATTTATAGTGGGATAAATTATATTGTTATTCTTATTGTAATCAATGAAAAACATAAATAAGTTATTAAAACTATTTATAATGGAATAGTATATACCTAAACAACTATATTTTGTCAAAAATAAATTTATATTTTTGTTTTTATATCTGGGGCTTTGCCCCATACCCCAGTTCTTTTACCGAGTAGGTACCTTTCGGTATTGGTATAAAAGAACCAAAAAAACTGCATTTTTACTCCAAATCTAGGTTATACCCTACATTTAATACACATATTTTTAATATAAAGTTCTAGTAATTGCGTTTTCGCAAAGCGTATCCGAGCTTGTCGAGGATATAAGCAACTTTGGCGAAGCCCGCAGAGCGTGTGCGGCAAAAAAGTTGATAATATTACATAATGTGCAGTAGTCGGCAAAATGAAATCGTTTCAGTATATACTAAAAATTTTTAAGCTTGTCAACCGCGAGCTGCGGCACCTTCCCGCACGGCACTGTTTCATCTTATCAAATGCCCACTATACGTGCGGTTGATTACTTATTATTGTACAATAATAAGTAATTTATATTACATATAAAACATATTTGATCAATATTAAATAATATTTTATACTGTTAATAAACAAAAATTAGATTTACAAAAAAGTAAAAATTGACAAAATATAGTTGCTTAAGTATATATTATTTTCCTCTGCTGAAGAAAGATCTAATCATGAAGAATGCTCCCATCATAGCCAAAACTATATTAGGGAACCACATAGCCAGCATAGGAGGAACTTTTTTACCTCCAGCTATAAGTTCTGCTGCTGTTATAAGTAAATAATATATTACAACTACTATTACAGATATTCCGAATCCAAATCCTTTACCGCTTCTTTTACCAACTATACCTAAAGGAGCACCTATCAATACCATGAATAAACAAGCAGCAGGTATTGAAATAAATTTATGAAACTCTATGTAATAGAAATATGGAACAGCTTCATTAATAGCTTTTTCTCTTATTGCCGTTAATTCTGCAGCATTGGTTTTTATATATTCATTAGAAAAAGTTGTTAAGTCTGTTTTATTCTTAAGACCTTTATATGAGTTATTTATCATTCCGCTTATTTGTTCATCTACAGATTTATTTGCATTCAATTTTGCATCATTAATTTTTTCTCTTATTTTCCAAGAAGGCATTTCCCTTAAGCCTCTTTCATGTGATGTCAATGTACTTACATTTCTGATAATATTTATATCCATAGAATCAAATACTGTATAATCATTTGATACAAAACCATAATCAGGCATTTCTTGTACTATACCATCATATAATGTTAAAGTAACAACTTGGGAATTAGCTTCATTATTTCTCCATAATCCATATTTAGCAGTTATAACTCTTTTTGTCTTAGAAGCATCATATATAACAACATTTGATATACTTTTATCATCAGCATATTTTGCTCCTATTGATAATCCTAAATCATCTATTCTTGAGAATTCTAATTTACCAACTGCAATAGAAGGTCTAATATTTACCATATATGATATTAAAGCTCTGTATCTGTAATTTGATTCTGACATAATAACATTATTAAAGAATAATGAGAATACAAATGTAATTACTCCAAGTATTATTATAGGCATATATATTCTCATATGTGGAAAGCCCAATGCACGCATTACTATTATTTCATTATCAGAAGAAAGCCTTCCATATCCTATAATACTTGCCATTAAAATTGACATAGGTATTGTGATACCAATATTAAAAGGAAGCATATAAAGAAATGTTTCAAGAGACATCCATAAAGGTGCCCCATTATTCATTATAAGCCTTATTAATTCAGGTAAAAGCTGTATTACAAATATAAATGTAAAAAATAAAATCCCAGCTAGAAATGGGCCTATAGTTTCAGTTATAATATATTTTGTAATTTTATTCATATCTTATATAACGCTTATAATACTTCCAAATATTAATATTGCTAATGATAAATAAGTTAAGTAATCACATATCACTGGTGCTAATAAAACTAAAATAGCTTTAAATGAGCTTTTTATATTATATGAATATTTAATATTATTATAAAGCAAAATTATATAATATAATTGTAATATTATTAATGCTGCTGTTTGTATAAAATAAACAGTAGAAAATTTGCCAAATATTAATGTTATAGGAAGTATAAAAATAAATATTCCATATATACCAAAACAGTTATTAATAAAAGTTGTTATATTTTTTTTGTCATTATTTTTAAAAAATACTGATGCTGTAAGATTAATTATTGCTATTTTTACTATATTAGTAACAGTTATATAAGCAGCCAGTCCAAAAGACAATATAAATAAATCTAATATATTGCTTTTTGAAGGTGAAATATATAACATTGCTGTTGCAATACTCAATACAGAAAGCAAATATATTAAAAATGATGATTCAAAATTAATTGATTTTCTTATAGCATATTTTGGACGCATTATGTATAAATATATAGCTCTTGATATTTTCATTAGTTTTCTCCAATATAATTTGGAATATAAATATACATAGGAACACCAATATATTTACTATTCATTATCTCTTCATAAGGTATAGGAAGTGAAGATTTAGGCTTTATTGAATCTGATATTCCAGAAATAAACATATTTAATATATTAACATTTTTTTCAGGTTTTTTTACTATAAAAGGTTCTTCATCTTCTATGCCGCCCATTTTAGCAGCATCTTTTATAGCATCTTGTAATGTTCCTATAGAATCTATTAATCCTATTTCTAATGCTTTTTTACCGCTGAATACTCTGCCGTCAAATATATCTTTTCTATTTCCTTTTATTTTATCTCCTCTTGATTGTTCTACAACATTAGTAAATTGAGCAACAAATTCATCGGTCATATCCTGCCAATAAGCTAATTCATCTTCTCTTGGTTCTCTGAAAGGTGATAAAGAATCCTTGTTTCTTCCGCTTTTGATTGTGTACATTTTTACGCCGTATTTATCCATCAATTCTGAAACATTAAGAAATTGAGATATAACTCCGATACTTCCAGTAAGCGTAGATTCATTAGCATATATTTTGTCAGCTATCATTGATATATAATATCCTCCGCTTGCCGCCATACTTCTGAATGAAGCTACTACAGGTTTTTTATATTTTTCTTTTAAATTTTGTAAATATTTTAATGCTTCCTCACAAGAAGTTAAAGCTCCTCCTGGACTATCTACTTGTAAAACTATCGCTTTTACATTAGGATTTTCCATATAATATTTAAAATCTTCCATAAGTGCTTCAGTTACAGATGGATATTCAAAACCTATACTGCTTTTTCTTTTTGAATGAGTGATTACTCCAGTTAAATCTATAATGGCAATTCCTTCTTTCATTATAGAATTTCCGGATATTGCTGAATTAAAACTGCTTGTTATTTGTATAGGTGATGTTTTATTTTCATTATTAGAGAAAATTCCTAATATTCCTATAATTACTGATGCTAAAATAAGTGCTGTGAATATTAGCTCTCTTTTACCGCTTTTTTCTTTTTTGATTTTGTTCTTTTTATCTGAGCCGTTTTCTTCATTATTGTTTTCTTGATTCTCTTTTTCTTCTTCGTATGACATTTTACTTCCTCCTCATTTACTATTATGCCATTTGTTTGTTCATTATTAATACTATCTTCAGTACCATCTTCTTGTTTTTCTATATATACATGATCCATATATAAGCATACAAATATTACAGGTTCTCTGCCTATAATCTGTATGAATTTTTTTCTTAATGCTTCTCTTACTTCATATTTTATTGTAGATGGTGTTCTTTTATTTCTATTTAATAATTTTCTTACAGCTTCTGTTGCTGAATTTATTCCTTCTTCTCTTAATTGCTCAGTTTTGTTTATTATTCCGTCTTTTTCTCCGCCATTATATGTAAATCCTTTACTTTCAAGATCTACTTTTATATCATACTGCCCAGTATTATTTTTCTTCGCTACTACATTAGCAACAACTACACCATTAAGAGATAATTGTTCTCTGTCATAAAAAATGCTTTCTTCTAAATCTCCAACGCCTTTTCCATCAACATATATATTTCTGATTTCTATTGGTTCAGCCATTTTTGCTTCTAAGGTTTCATCTATTTCAAGTACATCGCCATTATATAGTAAGAAACCTTTAGTATCTAAACCATTTAAATTTTCAACTAATTTTATATGAGTTATTAAATGTCTTTTTTCTCCATGTATAGGAATAAAATATTTTGGTTTCACTAATCTATACATCAATTTTAAATCTTCGCTTGAAGCATGTCCGGATACATGAAGTAATTTTTTATCCTCTCCAACCATTTTTGCACCTAGATCGAATAAATTATTAATCATTCTAGTAACAGCCATTTCATTGCCTGGTATAACGCTTGATGAGAATATTACCATATCACCATCTTCTACTTTAATATGTTTATGTGCTTCAGCTGCTATAAGTGATAATGATGAATAAGGTTCCCCTTGTGTACCAGTAGTTATGCATACTATTTTTTCTCTTGGATATCTGTTTATTTTATCTATAGGAATCACTATATCATAAAGATTTAAGTATCCCATATCCTGAGCTATTTTAGTAAACTTTATTAAACTTCTTCCAGAGAATGCTACATATTTATTATTAACTTTTGCTGCAGTTACTAAATCCTGTATTCTTTCTATACTGCTTGCAAATACTGCTACAATTATCATTCCGTCTTCATAAGCGAATAGGGGAGTCATATTATTTTGAACTACACTTTCACTCATAGAGAAACCTTCTCTCTGACAGTTTGTTGAGTCGGCAAGCATTAAAAGAACACCATTCTCACCGTATTCAGCAAATTTATAAAGGTCTATAAATTTATCGGTGCTAGGATTTAAGTCTATTTTAAAATCACCAGTATGTATTATAACTCCAAGAGGTGTAGTTATAGCAATTCCCACACCATCTGGTATACTATGATTAACCCTTATAAATTCTATATCGAAATTCATACCTAATTGTATTTTATTTCTAGGCTCAACTTCGTATAGTTTGGCATTTTTATATTCGTTTTTATAATCATTGAGTTTAGCTTGTACAAAAGCTATTGTTAATCTTGAGCCGTATATTGGTATGTCTGGAAATTTTCTTAAAAAATGCGGTATAGCTCCTATATGATCTTCATGACCATGAGTAAGAATAAGTCCCATTACATTTTTATCTTCTAAATATGAAGTATCAGGTATAACATAATCTATTCCCAACATATGGTATCTAGGGAACATAAAACCGCAATCAACTACTAAAACTTCATTTCCGTATTCAATAACTGTCATATTCATACCAATTTCTTGTACGCCGCCAAGTGGTATTATTCTTATTTTATCATTACTATTCATTAAACAACTACTTTATTTTTTATTTTCAATTAATAATCACATTTCAAACCATATTTTTTATTTTAACTATAAAAAAATATTAAGTCAAGTTATAAAAATATGCTGAAATATATTGATTTGATTTTACTATATAAAACCAGATATATGTATATTTAGTGAATATAAAATAAATTGATATTAATTATTTAAAATTGTAATGCGTAATCTATTATTATGAAAATAATAAATTACGCATTTTTTATATATGATAGTATTATATTTATTTTTAATTATTTAATATAACACCATTTTTTATGATAAATATATTTTTTCCGTCGGAAACTATTGATATAGCTTCGTTTTGATTATTATCTAAATCTGATACATATTCATATCCGCCAAATTCTCTTCTTAAAGAAGCATCTTTGTTCAATATGAAATAATATTGTTTTCCAAGTCTTTCAGCAGTGAATGCGAATGAATCTCCTAAAAACTTGAATGATTTTATATTATTATAAGCAGGGCTTTCAAAATTATTTGCTATGATATATTCTCTTTCGTTTTTAGTAGCATTATAAACTAAATTATTATTTGTAGAGAAATATATATCATTTATTTGATCATAATTTTTAGGTATTCTTTTTCCATTAACTACTATAAAAGATACTCCATTAGTTTGAGCACCATAAGCTAATATGCTGCTGTCATCAGAATATTTATAATTATGTATCATGTCATAGTTAGTGGTCATATTTCCGCCTACATATAATTGCATAGTATCATTTGAATTGATGCTTACAAATACCAAAGTTTTTCCATTAGGTGAGAATGACATATTAGTTACTAAATTAAATTCTCCATAATTTCTTCCATTTGCTATAACACTTGTCATAATAAATTCATTTGTTACTATATTATTTGTAGATTCAGCAGCTGGAGGTAATGAAGGTATTTCATTATATACTATATTAGTAATAACATTAGTTACAGTTATTAATGCTATTGTATTTGACTGACCTTTAACAGTTACGCCTACTTCATTAGTGTATACGCTTATATTTGAAAGATTATAGTTTGTAATAGTAGTTGTGTTTGTTACTATTTCATTGGTCATTTCATTTGTAAAATTATTTGTAAGAGTGAGGTTGGTCATATCATTTGTGTTTATATTAGTTTGAGGCAATAGTTTAACAGCATAAGCTATACTGTTATTATTATAAGAAACAACATCATCTACTAAATTGAATCCTTCACTGTCAGCACTACCAGTAAATATAGTAACATTTCCTTCATTTTCTATTACATATACTATATTATTTCCGTCATTTGAAAATTTAACTCTGTCGGCTTTAGCAGGTAAGCTCTTTTCTTCTCCATTAATATTTATAAAATACTGTCCGTCTCTTGAATATGAAAAGGCATAGGAATTATCATTAATAACACTGTCGAATAATTCAGAATATTGTACTTTAGCTTCTCCGTTTATAACGGCTATACCATAATCCATTAATCTTGTAAATATTATGGAGTTATTTCCGGAAAATATTGTTCTCTCTATAGAATCAAATTCTTGTTCAATATTTCCATATATAACAACCCACATATCTTTTCCAAGCGAACTTTTTAACATAGTAGCAACTAAAGTTTCATTTGGAAGTATTTTTATGATACCGGCATCCTTATATCCGGATAATCTGGAATTTTTATAAACTATATCAAAAGTTTTTCCTTCATTTGCCGTATTTTTTTCTATTATAATAGCATAATTAGTTTCTGATAATATATATGAGTTATTTAACTTTTCCCCATTTTGAAAAGTATATATTTGGGTAAAAGCTTTTGTATATAATAATAAAAATATGGTTGTTACAATATATAATCTTTTCATAATAATTCCCAATAATATTATAAATATTTTTTTATATAATCGGAACAATTGTACTCTAAAATTAATTATTATGTAAAATTATATGCTTAAAAAAAATTAAAATTTGACGATTATTGTAGAAGCATTTTTTTATATTGGGAGGGTATATGAAATACAGCTATATATTTATATTAATTTTTACTTTATTAATATCATGCAAATCCGTTGAAAAGAATACTGCTCAGGCTGTAAATATTAATTTTAATGAAGGCTGGGTGAACGAGAATAAATTTATAGCTACATCTATAGGTTATCCGAATGGCTATGCCGCAACAAAAGAAGATATGAAAACAAGTGCTTTTAATGCTGCTTTAGCTTTATCAAAAGTAAAAATAGAAAATGCTTTCATAAAAGAACTTCCTAATAAAAGAGATGATAATAGAGAATTGAGAGATGTTGTAGAAAAATATATAAAGGTAGAATATTCCAGTTTTGTGGACGGAAGATATTATCAGTTAAAAACAACTGTAGAATATGAGAATTTACTTTCTTTACTTAGACAGGGTAATATAAAAAAAATAATGAATTAATTTACATATATTTTACTTTTTTATGTATGAAAAGTTTTTTAAAAAAACTATATAAAAAGGGGAAAAATATGAGCCTTAAAAAAATGTTTATTTTAGTTGTAGCAGTTGTTTTTGCTGCTAGTATGTTCTTATTTGCTCAAGCTAAAGTTGATTTAGCTAAAGTACCAGACGGCACATACTTAGGTAATTATAAAGCTACTTATAAGACTAAACAGGGTGATTATCAAGCTAAAGTAACTGTTGCTGGTGGTAAATTAACAAAAGTTGTATTAACAAAATGTGCACACAGTTCTGGTCCTGCTAGAGGAAAAGCTGCTTATGACAAAATGATCAAAGCTAATAACATTTATGTTGACGGTGTAAGCGGTGCTACTTGGACTGCATTAGTAGAAGATGCATTAACAAAATTAACTCCTGCTAAGTAATTAATTAAAAAATCTTCTCGGCGTATCTAAATAATTTTAGGTACGCTTTTTTATTTTAACTTACTAACATTAATTCTTAAAATCATTCCAATCAATATTATTATAAATGTTATAAATATTGCTAAATATAAATTGCATGACAATTCATATTTTAAAAAAGATATATTACTAAATTTCTCCGCAAGATCTATAAGTAAATTTGAACAGAATTCTGCAGTTTTGGCTGGATATATTGATAATGGTTCATAAATTTGATAAGTTGCAATTGTAAGCAACGAAGATGAAAGTATTATAAAAGCCAGAGGAACAGCAAATATATTAGATACTATTGAAGTTAAATTTAATAATGAAAAATGATATATACTTAATGGTATTACTGTTATAAGGGCAAATATATTTATAGCCATAAATGATAAAGATTTTATTGCAATACTTTTTATTATATTTACTGCTTTGTTATTTGTTTTAATATTTCTAATATTTTTTATTATATAAAAATTAAATACAGGGTAGTAAATTATTATTCCTAATGTCGCTAAAAAAGAAAATTGAAAGCTAATATCTTTAATTGCACTTGGATTGAATAAAAGTATTATTAACCCTGCAAGAAATAATGCATTTATTGAATTTCTATTTCTATCAAAATAATATGATATCATCAAACATAATGCCATTATACTTGCTCTTAGTATTGATACTGAGAAAAATGTAATAGGAGGGTACACAATAACTGTTATTGTTGTTGCTATTAATATTTTTTTATAAAAGTTTATAGGGAAGAATGATAACAATAAAATTAAAATTGTAAGCACCATTGTAATATGAAGCCCTGATATTGAAAGTATATGAGATATTCCAGAGTCAATAAAATATTGCTTTATATGATATGGTATAATATTTTTATCGCCTACTAGTATTCCTTTAATTATTGTATATGGTATAGCTTCAATATTTTTTGATAATGCTCTTTTTACCATGTTTCTTATATCAGTAGCATAATTGTCTATATAGTTTATAAAAGATGTTCCTTCCTTTTGTACAACAAAATTATTATACTGATAGATATTTGCAACGCCGTACAGCATTTTATCTTCAAGTATTTCTACTATTAATTCAGGGTCATACAATGTATCATTGGTTAATATGTCTTTATATAAATTAAGTTTAGAAGATACTGTTATTTCATCATTGATAAATATTGGTTTTACAGATGTTGTATAAAGTCTTATATTTCCTGCATAATTATGCCAATTAGTTCCGTCATAAACTTTATTGACTTGAGCTACATATCTATTTTTAAATCCTACAACTCCGTCATAAGATAGTATTTTTGCATTATATGCTTCTATATTGCCATTGAATTTATTAAGCGGATTTCTGAATATATCATAATACCTTAACATTGTATAATTATATCCAATAAATGCAGTTGATAAAGCTAGAATTAATATTGATATATTATATTTACGAATTAATGCTAATATTACAGATATCATTATTAATGCAAATGCTGTTATTGAAGAAGTATATATAATATCGAAATTTTTTTTTAAGAAAGCTATTGATATTCCTAAAGCGAAAAATATTGTAATGTATATTATATAGGTTAATGGGTATATAAAAAGTTTTTTCATTTTTTATTCAAATTAATCTCTTTTAACAATTCCATAAAAGATGATATTTATTATTGTATCTAAATCTTTTTCATAGTTTTCAGTGTTTTTATTTTTAGCCCATTCTATTTCAAATCCTTTTATGATTGCTAAAATTGATTCTGTAGCAAGTCTCAAATCTATATTGAATAAGCCTTTTTTAACACCATTTCTAAGTATCATTTTTATTGTATCGTATTCTTCTTTATGATATTGTGCTCTCATATGTTCTATAAGAGTAAAATCTTCAAATATTTCGCTATGTAATGCTTCATATAGATTAGCTAATTTTATATAACCTTTTTGTCTTGTTAGAATATAAGCTCTTAATTTTGCCTCAGCAGTATCTTCTTTTTTTATAGCTTCATATAAATCTTTTTTAAGATCATTGGCTTCATTTTCTGCTATAGCAAAAAATATTTCCTCTTTACTTTTAAAATAATGATAAATACTGCTTTTTGATTTATGTACCATTAAGGCTATATCACTCATAGATGCTTTTTTGAAACCATATTGTTTAAATAGCCTCTTTCCAGCATTTACTATTTGTTCTCGAGGAGTCATCTCTCTTTACCTTTTTACCCATATTTAAGTATATTATATACTCTATTTTTTATTTGTCAAAGTTTATGAAAGATAAAGAGAGATTTATATAATTTTATTTATTATTATTGTTTTATTTCATTAGTTATTATAAAAGTAGTGATATTTTCATTTGTATTTGTTTCTGTATAAGTTTCAGATGTAATTTCAGCTACAGTATTAGTTTCGCTGCTGGCTTTATTTTCATAATAGTTTTTAACATCAACAACATTTGATATATCAGCAACCATTGTTTTTACATAAGGCATAGAAGATATTTCATTAATAGTATTAGTTAAAGATTCATTAACTTCTATATTTTTTATAGATACTTTATTTGAATTATCAATATTAGCTTCCATATATTGATCAACTTTAGTACCATTTACTTCGCCGTCTCCATATAAGAATTGAGCTTTTGTATTTCCATTAGTATATGATATTAAAGCAGCACCAGATACTTTTACATCAGCATTAGAAGTTGATATTCTAATACTGTCAGGTTTAGCATTTGATGAAGCTACGATTAAAAAATCTCCATTATCCAAATGCAATTTAGTATTTCCTGTTTTATCATAAGATTCTTCTATATTTAATGATGAGTTTTCTTTTACTTTAAATATGTTGTTGCTTTCTAAATATGAAGTTAGGGAAGAATTTTTTTCAGTTGATATATTATCTTTTGAAAATAATAAATCTCCATTCTGTGCTGGTTTTACTATAGCTTTTTGAGATGATATTTTTACTTTTCCTTTAACATCAACAACTTTCATATACTGATTAGTTTTATAAGCAGACTGCAAAGTTAAAGCCATAGAAAGCATTAGTAGTATGAAAATAATTTTTTTATTCATAGATAAACTCCATAAAATAGATAACTTACTATTAATATTATCGACATTAATAAAAATTGGCAATACGATTTTTTTTTACTGTACGTATATTTTTACAGTAGAACTTTTTATAATTTCTCCATTTTCTGTTTCAGCTTCTATATAAAAAGTATGACTTCCTTGTTTTAAATTCCATCTTATATAATCTTTTTTTAAATCATCAATATTTCCTATTATATCATTATCACAATATAATTTTGCTGATACAATATTTTTAGGAATGTATGAAGATATGAATATATTTTGATATTCCAAAGGCAATGTGGAATCTATTTTATATACAGAATTATCAGTAGGTTCTTTTATTGATAGTCTTTCTTTTATTCTTGGAACTTGAATTATATTTTCTGAAGTTGTCTGAACTGTATTGTAAGCTATATTATTTTCAGTGTTTATAGTATTATCCATTCTATTTACTGTATTATTAATATTATTTTGTTTAGCCATGTTATATGCATAAATATTATTAACTTTTGTCCATTCTGGGGTAGGGCGTTCTAATTGCTGTTCTCTAATCCAGCCATTATATTCACTTGGTAAATTTACAAAAACTTTTTCACTTACAGAACCATCACTGTTGTTTCTTATATAAAGATTATGAACATCGCATTCTTCAGTAGGTACATTTATATGAGAGAAAACTTCCATTCTAGTTTCTTTACAGAATTCATTTCTAAGTTTTCCGCTTATAAGACAAATTTCTCTTTTTACTATAGTATCAGGCTTATCCCATTTAGTTTCCTTCTGACTTTTATTAAGCATAGTAAATAAATCATAAAGTATAGGAACAGCACCATTACCGCCGGTTATATTTATCATTTCGCTTCCTGCAAAATCACCAAGCCAAATTCCAACTATATAATCTTTTGTATATCCTATAGCCCAAGCATCTCTTGAACCTTTTGAAGTTCCAGTTTTTATAGCTACAGAAAATGGATAAACTATTCCTTTATAACTTCTGAATGAACCCATTCTTGCATTTCTATCGGATAATATGCTTGTTATTAAATATGCACTTTCTTCTGATATTACTTTTCTTGTAGTTTTCTTAGGAAGTGTAATAACTTCTCCATTGGCTTTTTTTAATGATTTTATAGAATAATGATTTATAAAAGTTCCGGAATTTGGGAATATAGTATATGCTGAAGCTAAATCAACTAAACGCACTTCAGCACTTCCAAGCACCAAAGAATATCCATAATGATCAGGATTTTTATCTATAGAACTTAATCCGGATTTTAAAAGTATATTCTGAAAATCTCTTATACTGTATCTTGCAAGCCATTTAACTGCAGGTATATTTAATGAATTAGCTAATGCGTCCCTTATAGTAACTGGGCCTCTGTATTTATGATCGAAATTTTCTGGTATATAATCTCCGCCAGGTGAATTGATATGAGTTTTTATATCAGCTATAACTGAAGCAGGAGATTCTCCTTTATCGAATAGATATGCATACATAAATGGTTTTAAAGTACTTCCTGCTTGTCTTAATGCTGTAGCTCCATTAACAGCACCATGAGTTTCAGCATCAAAATAATCCATAGAACCTATCATTGAAAGTACTTCTCCAGTTTTAGCATTAAGTATTACGCATGATATATTTCTTACATTGAATGTATGAAGCGACTGACTGGAATTGCTTATAACTAATACTGCTTCTTTTTGCATATTATAATCTAATGTTGTTCTTAATTCTGTTACTCCGGTATATTTTAATTGCTCTAATGATTCTTTGGCATACATTGTAAAGTGAGGGGCTTTAAAAGTGTATTTATCTTTATCATTATAAATTTTTAATTTTTCATTTGTATATATATTATAATTTTCTTCTGTTATAAAATTATTATTCTTCATTTCTCCAAGTACATATATTCTTCTTGATTTTAATCTTTCTTCATGTTTATATGGATTAAATTTTGTACCTGATTTTATTATAGAAGCAAGCATTGCAGATTCATTGTTGTTTAAATCTTTTGCTTTTTTATGAAAGTATAAATCACTTGCAGCACCTACACCATAACAGTTATTTCCAAAGAATACTCTATTTAAATATTCTGTTATTATTTGTTCTTTTGTAAGATTTCTTTCTAATCTTATTGCATCTAATGCTTCATAGAATTTATTTATATATGTTCTTTCACGTGGAATAATATTTTTCGCTAATTGCTGAGTTATTGTACTTCCTCCGGATACCACCCTGCCGCTTATAAGATTTGATAAAAACGCTCTTATTATTGCTTTATAATCTATTCCATTATGATTAAAGAAATTTTTATCCTCAGCACTTACAACAGCATTTATTAAATTTGTTGATAAGTCTTCATATTTAACTTCTTCAAAGAAACCGCCATGCTTTGGAAATATGGTTGATATTAATATTGAGTTTCTATCATATATTTTTAAAGCACGGTCTTCGTTTATTTTTAATTCATTATTTGAAAATGGTTTATTTACGTATTCTTTGCATGATTTATAAAAATTATATGCTTTAGGTATAATAATTACTGAGGCAGTTATTAAAGAGGCTAATATTATATATATTATAGTTAATGCAGTTCTTCTAATGATTTTTTCCATTTTATAGTATTCTATAATAAAAAAAGAATTAGTCAAATTATATTAAATTTATTGTGTTTAAATGATGTTAGTCATTTTTTTACATAAAAACATATATATAATAATTATTAATTAATTAATTAAAAAAGTAGTAATATCATTATATAATAAACAAATTTTTATTGACAATAATATTTTCTTTTATATCATGTATATCAATTTTAAATGTTTTAGGAGTCTTAATATGGTTAAGACAAAAAAAGAATCAGCAGAAGCATGATTATATTAAAATTTGTTATTCCATACTTTATATTTTTTGTATTGATTTGTGTTCCAATATATATAACTTATTACAAACAGTATAAGGAAAATTTCTTATATAATATAGATGATATAATGGATAATGTTTCATTGGATATATCAAGGTGGATATCTGAATATAAAACCCAATTAAAAACAGTTAATAATTTCTTTGAAACAGATATGTCGGTAAATGATATGATGTCAGCAGTTTATAAAATGAAAACATTAGATAAGGAATTAGTTGATATTTATTTTGGGGGCAATATTCCTTATGCTGATGGAGGTGTTTTTGTAAGTGCTATTCCAGATACTATACCAAGCGATTATGACCAGACTACTAGAGATTGGTATATTAATTCTGTAAATACAAATGATGTTTATGTAAGCGAACCGTATACCGATGTTTCAACATCTTCTACAGTTATAACTTTAGCAATAGCTGTTAGAAATGCATCTTATATTAAAGGAGTTGCGGCATTAGATGTTTATTTTTCAAAGATAGACAGTATAATGAATGAAATAAAAAATGATAAAGGTTATGAGTTTTATGTAGTTCTTTCAGATGGAAGATATCTCAATCATAGTAATGCTGATTATTTATTGAATGAAAAGTATAGTGCATTTGATATACCGCAGTTTTTAGATATAAAAATAATATAAATAATGGAAGTGCTGTTTCTATAATAAAAGGTCAGTGGTATGGAATAAAAGAAATAACAGGTTTTCCTTGGTATATAGTAGCTAAAGGAAATATTAATGAATTAAGAGATAGAACAAATGCATTAACTTTTTATTTAGTATTTATAATACTATTATCTCTTGCTTTAGAAACAATTTTAGTAACTTTTATTACTATACCTATTACCAATACTTTAAATGAAGCTATAAGTCATATAGATAATATGGCTTTAGGTAATTTTGACATTAAAGAAAAGGATTCAAAAAAACAGCGTAATATAGCTAATGCTTTATCATCTTCTATAGATGAAATGCAGAAAAATGTTAGTTCAGTAATTTATAATTTAAAAGTGGATATAGATTCTATTAATAGTGAAATGGATAAAATATCTTTAGGTAATGATGATTTGTCAATGAGAACTCTTTCACAGTCATCATCTATTAATGAATTAGCAAGTGCAATACAATTTCTTTCATCTTCTATTTCAGATACTTGTAATAATACAAGTAATGCTAAAGAAGTGAGTAAAAAAGCATTGGAATGTACTATTAAAGGTGTAGAAATGGTATCTAAAACTTCATCAAATATGAATGAAATATCAGATGCTAGTAAACAAATATCAGAAATTATTAAAATGATACAGTCTATAGCATTTCAAACTAATATATTAGCACTTAATGCAGCAGTTGAAGCAGCACGTGCAGGTGATCAAGGTAAAGGTTTTGCAGTTGTAGCTAGTGAGGTAAGGAATTTGGCACAAACTTCTTCTAAGGCAGCAGATGATATAACAGCAATAGTAGAAAGTACTATTCAAAAAATAAATTCCGGATATGAAACTGTTGCTGAATCTTCATCACTATTAAATGAAATAAATAATTTAGTAATAGATGTTTCCAATTCATTGGTAAGTATAGCAAATGCAGCCGAAGAAGAAAAAGATAATATTGAACAAATTAATATAAGTGTTGCTTCTATTAATGATATTACTCAAAGAAATAGTTCTCTTGCAAATGATAGTGCTGTATCTAGTAAAGAAATATTAAATAAAACGGAACATATAGCCGAGAATATTTCCTATTTTAAATTTAAAAATGTGTGATTTTATATTAGATAAAATTATTTTTTTATGTTAAAATATATTTATTAATTATTTCAATATTAGTAATTTGAGTTATATTATTTTTATAAAAAAAATCTATAATATTTAACGTAATTTCGAGATTATGTATTTTAGAAATCTAATTATTTAATATTATTTGACAAGAATAATAAATTTTACTATAATTATAAAATGTAGCATAAATAATTATTTTAGAGGACTTTTTATGAAGAAATTAAATAGCTTAGCATTTAAACTTCCTTTAGTTATTAGTTTTATAAGTGTTATTATAATAGTAGTTCTTTTATCAATTTCTTTATATTTTTCAAGCAGAGGTATAAGAGAAGCTATAGATGTAGGATTCCAAAATACAGTAGATGGATATGCATCTTTATTGGATTCTGTTATAGAAGCACAATTTATGCTTGCAGCTTCTTATGCTAGTGATGCTAATATAAGAAATTATCTTTTATTTAGAGATGAAACTTACAGGGGATATTGTGTAGTTGATATAAAAAATTTTATGGATAGGAACCCTTATGTAGAAAATATTTATCTTACGGATATAAATGGAGATGTGCTTTTAACTTTGGATACTGGATTAATAGGAAGAACTTTAGCTGATATAAGACCAGTATTATGGCAAAAATTTAAAGAAGGAGAAACAGCAGCTTTAGGACTTACAAGAGAATCACCAGTAAGTAAAGAAATTACTATGGGTATGGGAGTAAGAATAACAGATTTTACTAATAATACTATAGGCTATTTAGTTACTACAGTTAAAGGTTCAGTAATACATGATAATTTTTTTAAAGATGTAAAATTGGGAAAGACTGGAAGAATAGTTGCTGTTAATGATAGTAATATTGTTACTATGGATATGGATACTGCCAATATAAATAAAGAGGCACCTCAAGAATATAAAGAAATATTTAGAGATGCTTCAAAAACAGGCCCTTATTCTTATAAGAAAGGAAATGTTGTTAGAGTCGGACGTTATAAGAAAATGGATATTAAGCCTTGGATTGTAACTTATGCTATGAATGAAGATGAAATTTATTCCCAGATTAGGATGACAATTACTGTAAGCATTATTGTGGCATTTTTATCTATTATAGCTTTGGTAATAATGATGTTCTTATTTGCAAAAAGCATCACTAAACCTCTTAATATTATAGTTGATGAGGCTAAAGAAATAGAGTCTGGAAGACTTGTTATGCATGGAAGAAAGGTAAATAGAAAAGATGAAATAGGACAATTATCACTTTCTTTCCATAATATGAAATATAAACTTATTGAAATAATGGAAGCTTCTTTAAGTCAAGCAGATAGAATGTCTCAGGCAGCTAATAATTTGGCAGTAGGTAATAAAGATTTAGCGGAAAAAGCAGAAAGTACAGCTGGAAACCTTGAAGAAACAGGTTCATTTATGGAAGAAATAGCAGCTGCAATTACAATATCTATCAATAATTCTGTAAAAGGAAATGATATGATGAAAGATTGTAAAGTAGCTATAGAAAATGCCGCTTCTGTAGTAGAAGATACAGTAAAAAGCATAAGCGAAGTTAATGCTGATAGTGAGAAAATAAAGAATATTATTAAAGTTATAGAAGGAATAGCATTTCAAACTAATATATTAGCACTTAACGCAGCAGTTGAAGCAGCTAGAGCAGGAGATCAAGGTAAAGGTTTTGCTGTAGTAGCTTCTGAGGTTAGAAGTTTGGCACAAAGCAGCCAGGATTCAGCTAAAGATATTACAGAGTTAATTAATCAGGTATATGAAAAAATTAATAAAGCCAATAATATAGTAGGAAGTCAGGAACAGTTATTTGTTGGTATCAAAGAGCAAATAGAAGAAACTGCTGATACAATAAGAGCTATAACTGAGGCTGCAGTTGAACAAAAAGAAGGTGTATCTCAAGTAAATAGAGCTGTAGAAGAAATGGATAACTTAACTCAGGAAAATGCTGCTTTAGTAGAGGAATCTACAGCTTCTTCTATGTCTTTATATGATGATGCTAGACATTTACAGGATATTATTAGTTTCTTTAAAATAGAAAAATAATTATCTGTTGTAATATTTGTATAAAATAACATTTCAATTAAGCTATAAAATATTTTAGCTTAGTTGAAATGTTATTTTTTTTTATTGACAATCAAATTTTTTTGTACTATACTTCATACATACCCCGTCACTGTTTTCATTATTAACTATGAAATTATAAATTAAGGGAGATTTTGTATGAGAAAAATTTATAGTCTGTCTTTTAAACTACCTGTTATTATTATTTTAATGTCTGTTTTAATGTTAAGTTTTCTATTAAGTGCATCCATATTTTTTGCCAATAAAGGTATAACACAAAGTACTGATACCGGTTTCAAAAATACAGTAGAAGGATACGCAAATTTATTTGATTCTATATTAGATGCTCAAGTAATGGTAAATAAGGCTTATACTAGCAGTGCAAATATTAAGAATTTTCTTAGAGATATGAATAATGCTTATAGTAATAATGTATTTTTGGATATAACTTCATTTGTAGAAAATAATAATTTTATTGAAAATATTTCTATAATGAATACTAATGGGGTTATAGTTTTTGATAAAAATGCCAAATTAATAGGCAGAAATTTTATGGATTTAAGACCGGATATGATGCAGAAATTGTTGGCTGGAGAAGATATAGCTTTTGGAAATGAAATTAAAGAATCAGCTGCTACAGGCGAACTTACAATATCTTTAGGAGTAAGAATTCTTGATTATGATAATACTTTAATAGGATATTTAGTTTCTATTATAAAGGTAATGGTTATATATGATAGTTATTTCAGTAATATACAACTAGGAAGAAGCGGAAGAATAGCGATTGTAAATAATAATGCGGTTGTTTTAATGGATACTGACCCCAAAGAAATAAACAAGCAAGCACCTAGTGAATATAATAATATAATAAAAAGCAATTCTCTATCAGGAGAGATTAGTTATAGTGCTAACAATCATGTAAGAGAAGGTTTTTATAAAAAGATGACAGTACAGCCTTGGATAGTTGCTTATGCTATGGATTCTGAGGAAATTTATGAGATTAATCGATCAATAGTCATAACAAGCATTATTATTGGTATAATATCCATAATCTTTATGACATTGGTAGTTTTCCTATTTACTAGAAGCATAATAAAACCTCTTAATATTATAGTTGATGAGGCTAAAGAAATTGCATCTGGAAGACTTATCATGCACAGAAGAAAATTAGACAGAAAAGATGAACTTGGACAATTATCTCATTCATTCCATGATATGAAATATAAACTTATAGAGGTAATAGAAACAACTTTACATAATACTGATAAAATGGCTAATTCTGCCAATAGTCTTGCAGCAGGTAATAAAGATTTGGCTCATAAAGCAGAAAATACAGCAGCCAATCTTGAAGAAACAGCTTCATCTATGGAAGAAATAGCTTCAGCAATTACTATGGCGGCTAATAATTCTGTAAAAGGTAATGAGATGATGAATAGTTGTAAAGAGGCTATAGATAATGCTACTACTGTTGTAGCGGAAACAGTAAAAAGTATAAATGATGTTAATAATGATAGTGAAAAAATTAAGGATATTATTAAAGTTATAGAAGGAATAGCATTCCAAACTAATATATTAGCATTAAATGCCGCAGTTGAGGCAGCCAGAGCAGGAGATCAAGGTAAAGGATTTGCAGTAGTAGCTTCAGAGGTTAGAAGTTTAGCACAGAGCAGTCAAACTTCAGCTAAAGATATTACAGAGTTGATTAATCAGGTATATGAAAAAATCAATAAAGCTAATAAAGATGTTGAAAGTCAGGAACAATTATTTGTAGATATAAAAAATCAGATAGACGAAACAGCAAATATTATAAGAGATATTAGTTCAGCTGCCTTAGAACAGCAGTCAGGAGTATCTCAAGTAAATAAAGCAGTTATGGAAATGGATTCTATAACTCAAGAGAATGCTGCTTTAGTAGAGGAGTCAACAGCTTCTTCTATTGCTTTGTTTAATGATGCAAAAGAATTACAATCTCTCGTAAGTTTCTTCAAAATAGAAAAATAATCTTATATGATATTGTTGTATAGAATAACTTTACATTAACATTTTTTCTATACAACAATATTATTATTTAATTTTCATATACATGTGTAGGGTATTTAATTGACAGTGTTAATATAATTTACTATACTATATATTATATAGTAAATTCTACTATATTTTTTCGTACTGATCTTAAACAAATTCTAAATGCCTAAGGAGCTTAAAGTATGAGTAAATTTAGCAGCCTGTCTTTTAAAATGCCTATTACCATTAGTTTAATGTCTATATTAATGCTGGCTTTTTTATTAACTGCATCAGTATTTTTTTCAAATAAAGGAATAACACAAAGTACGGATACAGGTTTTAAGAACACCGTAGAAGGATATGCTAATTTATTCAATTCTATATTAAATTCTCAAGTTATGGTTTCAGTTGCCTATTCCAGCAGTGCTAATATCAGAAATTATCTTATAAATAGAGATGAAAATTCCAGAAGATTAGGATTAATGGATTTAAATTTATTCATAAAAAGAAATGAGTATTTAGAAAATATTTATGTTTTAGGTGTTGATGGTAATATATTATTAGATAAAAAAAATGAATTAACAGGCAAGAATATGTCAGAATTTAGACCCGGTATGTGGAATAAATTAAAATCCGGATCAGAATATGCCATTGGAAATAATATGAGAAAGTCAGCAGATACTGGAGAATATACTGTATCTATTGGTACTCAAATATTAGACTTTGAGAATAATGTTATAGGTTATTTGATATTGATAGTTAGATCTTCTATTATCTATGAAAATTATTTCAGCAATATAAAATTGGGAAGAAGCGGAAGAATAGTAGCGGTTAATGATCAGCTTAAAGTTGTAATGGATACTGATCCAAATGAAATAGGTGAAGACGCTCCTAATGAATATGATAATATATTTAAGTCCGGAAGTGTAGAAGGTAATTTGGAATATAGTTTTAATAATCATAAAAGATTAGGATATTATAAAAAAATGAAAATTCATCCTTGGGTGGTAGCTTATGCTATGGATGAGGACGAAATTTATGAAATTAATAAATCTATTATAGTTATCAGTATAATAATAGGCATAATATCTATGGTTTTTATGACATTAGTAGTATTCTTATTTACTAGAAGCATAATAAAACCTCTTAATATTATAGTTGATGAGGCTAAGGAAATAGCATCTGGAAGACTCATTATGCATAGAAGAAAATTAAATAGAAAAGATGAACTTGGACAATTATCACTTTCTTTTCATGATATGAAATATAAACTTATAGAAATAATAGAAACAACTTTGAATAATGCAAATAAAATGTCATTAGCAGCGAATAATTTAGCAGCAGGCAATAAAGACTTATCAAAAAGATCAGAAGATACAGCAGCCAACCTTGAAGAAACAGCATCATCTATGGAGGAAATTTCTTCAGCAATATCAATGGCTACAAATAATTCTGTAAAAGGCAATGAAATGATGAATCATTGTAAAGAGTCTATAGATAATGCCACATCTGTAGTATCAGAAACAGTTAGAAGTATGAATAAAGTTAATGCTGACAGTGAAAAGATTAAAGATATAATAAAAGTTATAGAAGGCATATCATTTCAAACTAATATATTAGCTTTAAATGCGGCAGTAGAAGCGGCTAGAGCAGGAGATCAAGGTAAAGGATTTGCGGTAGTAGCTTCAGAGGTTAGAAGTTTAGCACAGAGCAGTCAGGCTTCAGCTAAGGATATAACAGAATTAGTAAATAAAGTGTATGAAAAAATAAATCAAGCTAATAATATAGTAGGCAGTCAGGAAGAATTATTTATGAGTATCAAAACTGAAATAGATGAAACAGCAAATATTATAAGAGATATAAGTTCAGCAGCTTTAGAACAGCAGTCAGGAGTATCTCAAATAAATAAAGCTGTTATGGAAATGGATACTATAACTCAAGAGAATGCTGCTTTAGTAGAACAGTCCACAGCTTCTTCGCTTGCTTTATATGATGATGCTAAAGAACTTCAGTCTGTTATGAGTTTCTTTAAAATAGAAAAATAAAAATTAAAAAAATTATAAAATACTATTTACAAAAATATTTATGATTTTATAATATTATTACCTAAGTGAATAACTGTTAATGTTTATCATGAAGGAATATTTTAATTTTTATATTTTATCTGATTTATGGAAAATAATAGAATTGCTCTTATAGGTATAATAATCGAAGACAATGACAGTATAGCAAAAGTTAATGAAATTTTGCATGATAACAGTAATTTTATTATAGGAAGAATGGGAATTCCTTATAGAGAAGAAAATATAAATATAATCAGTATAGTCTTAAATGCTCCTAATGATGTAATTAATAGTTTAACAGGTAAACTTGGTATGTTAAAAGGTGTTTCTGCCAAAGCATTATACGCCAATAAAAAATAATATATCAATATCAGTTTAATTATTAGGAGTTTATTTCATGTCATCTGAAACTTTATTTAAATATGATTCAAAATCAAGAAATGCAAACGAATTTATCAATAATGAAGAAATTTTAAAAACTATATTTCAAGTTGAAAGCGGTAATTATAATATAAGAGATATACTTAATAAAGCTAATGAAATGAAAGGTCTTGAACCTAATGAGGCATTGGCTTTGCTTCTTTGCAATGACAAAGATGTAGAGAATGAAATGTTTGCAATAGCAAAGAAAATAAAATTAGAAATATATGGTAAAAGAATAGTTTTATTTGCTCCTCTTTATTTATCAAATTATTGTGTTAATGGCTGTGTTTATTGTCCTTATCATGCTAAAAATAAACATATAGCTAGAAAACAATTAACTCAAGACGAAATTAGAGCTGAAGTTATAGCATTACAAGATATGGGACATAAAAGACTGGCATTAGAAACAGGAGAAGATCCTGATTATGCTAGTATGGAATATTTACTTGAATCAATAAAAACAATATACAGCATTAAGCATAAAAACGGAGCAATTAGAAGAGTAAATGTTAATATTGCAGCAACTACAGTAGAAAATTATAAAAAATTAAAAGATGCCGGAATTGGTACTTATGTATTATTCCAAGAAACATATCATAAACCAACTTATGAAAAAGTTCACCCAAGCGGCCCAAAAAGTAATTATGAATATCATACAGAGGCAATGGACAGAGCTATGGAAGGCGGAATTGATGATGTTGGTATAGGTGTATTATTCGGACTTTATGATTATAAATACGATTTTACAGCTATGCTTTATCATGCTAAACATTTAGAAGATACTTTTGGATGCGGCCCTCATACTATAAGCGTACCAAGAATAAGACCTGCCGATGATGTTGATGTTAAAAGTTTCCCTAATGCTATAGTTGATAGTTTATTCAAAAAAATAGTTGCTGTTTTAAGAATTGCCGTTCCTTATACTGGTATTATCGTTTCTACAAGAGAAAGCCAGAAATCAAGGGAGGAAGCTTTAGAAGTTGGTGTTTCTCAAATAAGCGGAGGATCAAGAACAAGCGTTGGAGGATATGTTGAGGAGGAAGAAGAAAATTCTAAACAGTTTGAAATTTCTGATAACCGTTCTCTTGATGATATTATAAAATGGCTTGCTGATATAGATTATCTTCCAAGTTTCTGTACTGCTTGCTATAGAGAAGGAAGAACAGGCGACAGATTCATGTCATTTGCTAAAAGCGGACAAATAAAAAACTTCTGTCAGGCTAATGCTATAATAACTTTAAAAGAATATGAGAATGATTATGCCAAAGAAGAAACAAAAAAATCTATAGATAAAGTTATAATAAATGAAATAGAGAAAGTGCCTAATGAAAAGGTAAAATCAAAATTAGTAGATTCTTTAAAAGGCATAGATGAAGGGAGGAGAGATTTTAAGTTTTAATCTTATTCTATATTCGTTTTGAATGTATCTAAACAATTATATTTATTAAAATTTAATATATAGACTTTAGCAACTTATAATAGCATAAAACCTGCTTCTTTTGTATGCTCTTCACATATGATATTTTGTATAAGAAGCAGGTAGATGACTGAAGTAAAAAATGTATTTAAAACCTAACTATGTAATTTATAATTCTATAGTTTATTTATGATATACTGAAAATTTTTAACTTTGTCATTTTTTAGTCAACTTTTCCCGCCGCACACCGCAGGTGGGCTTCGCCAAAGTTGCTGCCGCAGGCACGCTTCGTGAAAGTGCAAGGTATAAAATTAGTACTAAATAATACTAAAATTATTTTATATGTAAGATAATTTATTAAATTAAAGCCTAAATGCAAGCCTTTCGCGAAACGTATCCGAGTTTATCGAGGATATAAGCTCTTTGGGGCCCACCGAGTAGGTGCCTTAATCGGCAAAAGAAGTTGAGTATGGGGCAAAGCCCCATATATAAAAACAAAAATATAAATTTATTTTTGACAAAATATAGTTGTTTAGATATAAATTTCGTTTTGTTAAAATGTTATCTATTATATATCTCTTTCATAACTATATTTAAATTCTTTTTAGCATTCAAATTATTAGGGTTAATATTTACCGCATTTGAAAAAGCATTAAGTGCATCATATTTTTTTCCAAAGTCTATCAAAAAAATTCCATAATCGTTCCATAGAATATCTAAAGGTTCTGATTTAAATTTTATAGCTTGTTTAAAACAAAAATCTGCATCCTCAAAGTTTTCTTCAATTTTATAAATTAATCTTGCAAAGTTACCCCAATCGAAAAAAGATTGAGAATTATTTTTAAAAGATAACCTGTAAGCATCTAATGATTTTTTATAATCTTTATATAAATAATAATATACTCTTCCCAAACAAGACCATGCCATAGGATTACTGTTATTTAAGTTCAATGCTTTAAGAGCATAATCTTCTGCTTCATCATATTTTGATAATTTAGAGAATAAAAATGCACATCTTGAATATATTCCATCTTCTGGATCAATAGAGGCAATTTTAAGATCTATTTCAAGAGCATTCTTAAAATCTTTTAACTGAACATAAATATTAGAGATATCTGATAAAAAATAAGTTTCATTAGTAATGTTATAACATTCTTCATACGCTTTTATTGCTTCTTCATAGTTACCTAATTTTGTTAATATTTCAGCTAATGATTGTATAGCTAGCCAATCATATGGATTTAATTGATAAGCTTTTTTTATAGCTTCTAAAGCATTCTCATAATCATAATTATATTTATAACTATTAGCCAATTGAGTCCAATTATAACTAGAAGTATTATCAAGCTCCACTGCTTTTTTTGCTGCTATAAGGCCATTATCATAATCTTTTATTATATTATAACTTGAAGATAAAGAACTCCACATATAATCATTATCAGGCATCATTTTTACTGCTTTTTCAAATAATTTAACATTTTTTCTATAATTATTTCTATCATGATTGAAATTAGATATTCTGATATATGAATATTCATCATAAGGTTTTAATTTAAGTATCTTTTTTAATAATTCTTCTGCTGTTTCATAATCTTTTAATTTATCATTAAAAAGATCATACATATTAGAGTAAATATCTGTATTGGTATCATCTATTTCAAAAGCTTTCTCATAATATTCTAAAGCTTTATCATAATCTTCCATATCTGTATAAAATTTCGAAATCTCTATATATGTATTAATATTTTTATCATCTATTTCTAGAGCTTTATTATAATATTCTAATACTTTATCATATTCTTCTATCTTCTTAAAATATTTTGCTATATTATAATAAGTATTCAAATATTTATCATCTATTTCTAAAGCTTTATTATAATACTCTAGCACTTTATCATATTCTTTCATTTTATAAAAACAATCTGCCATCTCATAATATGTAGATAAATATTGATTATCTATTTTTAAAGATTTCTCAAATGTTTCTACTGCTTTTTTATATTCTTCATTTTCTAGAAAAAAAGAACCTATTTTATTAATATATGTAACATTATCTGGGTCCAATTTCAATAATTCGTTAAGAATATTAAATGCTTTGTCTTTGTCACCCATATCTCTATATAAATAAGCTAAACTAGTATATATTCTAAAATCATCATTCTTTTTTAGCATTTCTTTATATAGTTCTATAGCTAAGTCATTTCTTTTATTAGCTTCTAATTCACCAGATTTTATATTACAAATTAATAAATCTTTGACTAAATTAATAATTTTTTTTAGTTCTGTATGATCTATATCATATTTATCTTTAACATTTTGGAATATTTCTTCTTCTGTTTTTTTATATAAATTGTTTTCTGATAATGCTGCATATAAATCATCATATATTTTTTTATTATTTTTACTAAGATTATGATACATATTTTATCCATTAAATATTATTTTGATATTTACTATTATAGTAAATTTAATACTATATGTCAATTATAAATATTATTTTTTTTAATATTTTATTTATATACAATATAAGATATGATAAGTTATGTAATTAATTCATATTAATACTATTTAAATATAGGATATAAATTGTTATTAGTATTTAGGATTAAATACTAAAGCAGTATTATGGATTTTTTATTAAAAACAATAATATCAATATAATAATAAAATTTTTTAACATCAGATAATTTCATTTAAATATATTGAAAAAGTACTAGGAATTGGTATAATTAAACGAAGTATTTATATAAATTAAATATTCAAAAATGAAAATTTGTTTTTGATAAAATATAGATGTTAGTTATTATTAATATATTAAAAAATTAAATTACGAAATTATGAAATAAAAATGAATAATACACCGAATTCAAATAGAACTCATATTGCAATATTTGGAAGAAGAAATGCAGGTAAATCAAGTATTATAAATGCTATTTCAAATCAGAATATAGCAATAGTTTCCAATATAGCAGGAACAACAACGGATCCAGTTAAAAAAGCTATAGAAATAAATACTATAGGGGCATGTGTTATAGTAGATACTGCAGGATTTGATGATGAGGGAGAACTTGGAGCATTAAGAATAGAAAGAACTAAAAAAATAATGGAATCTTCTGATATAGCTTTGCTTGTTTTTGATGCTTCTTTTAAAGATAATGATTATTCATTAGAGTTGAAATGGAAAAATGAACTTGAAAGTTTAGAGATACCTATTATAGCAGTTTTAAATAAAATAGATTTAAATACTGATTATAAAAAAACAAAAGAAAATATAAAAGAAATTTTTAATTTAGAAACTGTTTCAATAAGTGCTTCTAATAATATTAATATAGATTCATTAATAGAAACTATAAAATTAACAATTCCAAAAACAGAAGAAATAAGTATAACAGGGCATATAATAAAAGAAGATGATATAGTAATACTTGTTATGCCTCAGGATATTCAAGCTCCTAAAGGCAGATTGATTCTTCCTCAAGTTCAAACTATAAGGGATATTTTGGACAATAAAGCTATAATTATTGCTTCAACATTTGATAAATTTGAAAATGCATTGAAAGCATTAAGTAATCCTCCTAAAGTAATAATAACAGATTCTCAAGTTTTTAAAGAGGTAGAAAAATTAAAACCTAAAGAAAGTTTATTAACTTCTTTCTCTGTTCTTTTTGCCCGTTATAAAGGAGATGAAGAAGTATACAAAAAAGGTGCTGATTTTATAGATAATTTAACAAAGGACAGTAAAATATTAATAGCAGAAAGCTGTACTCATGTTCCTTTGGAAGGAGATATAGGCAGAGTAAAAATTCCAAACTTATTAAAAAAGAAATTCGGTTTTGAGTTTGATATAGATTATGTTGCAGGTAATGATTTTCCAGATGATTTGTCAAAATATGATTTGGTTATACATTGCGGCGGCTGCATGGGTACTAGGAAACATATTTTAAATAGAATAAGAATATGCAAAGAACAGAATGTACCTATAACTAATTACGGCATGACTATAGCAAAGATTAATGGAGTACAATATATATAAAAAATAATTTTTTAGTATTACAAATAAATTATTAATAATATATTTTATATAATTGTATTTTTATTATAACTTTACATTTATAATTATTTTAGTATATACCTAAACAAATATATTTTGTCAATTTTCAAACAGA
>NZ_JAWLQI010000016.1:0-55058 GCF_036997785.1 Brachyspira pulli | reverse complement strand
AAGTATGTAAATTAACAGCCATACAAAGCGAATATTCTATGATTTGGAGAGAGCCGGAAAAAGAAATTATACCATTATTAGAAGAATTAAATATTGGTTTTGTTCCCTTCTCTCCATTAGGCAAAGGATTTTTAACTGGAAGATTCAATGCTGATTCAGAGTTTTCAAAAAATGATTTTAGAAGTTCTGTACCAAGATTCCAAAAAGAAAATTTAAAGCAAAATCAAGTATTGATTGAAATTTTAGAAGATATTGCTAAAACAAAAAATGTATCAAAATCACAAATAGCATTAGCTTGGGTATTATATCAAAAACCATTTATAGTACCAATACCGGGAACAAGAAAAATAGAAAGATTAAAAGAAAATATATACTCTGTTAATGTAGAGTTTACTAATGAAGAATTAAATAAAATAAATGAAGCAATATCAAAAATAACTATACAAGGAGAAAGATATCCGAAGGAACATTTAGAAATAGTAGGAAGATAATATTTTTTGTATTTATAATATTATACTTGGGGCTTTGCCCCATACCCCACTTCTTTTGCGACCGCAGGGAGTGCCTGTGGTATTGCCACAAAGAAGCTTATATCCTCGATAAACTCGGATACGCTTCGCGAAAGGCTATATTTGCCAAAGTCCACCTTCACTCTGCGTGCCTTTGGAAAGGTGTACTTAAACTTAATAGTTTATATTACATGTAAAAAAACTTAGTATTATTTAGTACTAAGTTTATACTTGCACTTTTTGGTTCTTTGACGAAGTCCGCAGAGCGTATGCGGCGGGAAAAAGAACAACAAAAAATTTATAAACTTAATTTTTTTTAGTATATACATAAAAAACTATATTTTATAAAAAATTTGTTTATTATTTTAATTATTTGTAATGACTAGTATAAATTATAAAATATAGTAAATACTTATTAATTTGTTAAAAAATAATTATATTAAATAAAATAAGCAACAATAAAAATAAACGAGCAGCTAATAATTTTAGTTATTAGCTAATCTAAAGCGAGTTTATTGATAACAATAATAAAATAAACGAGCAGCTAATAACTTTAGTTATTAGCTAATCTAAAGCGAGTTTATTAATAACAATAATAGGAATTTAAAATGAAAGCATTGATAGCATATTATTCACATTCATCAAACACTAAAAAACTTGCTGAGTTCATAGGAAAAGTTGTAAAATCAGAATTTGCAAATGCTGAAATAGACTTTTTTTATACAGAACCAGAAAAAGCATATTCACCAAGTTACAACACAGTTTTAAATGAAGCTAAAAGAGATATAAACAGTAATATAAAACCAAAATTAAAAAACAATATAAAAAGCATAGATGATTATGATGTTATATTTATAGGAAGTCCAAATTGGTGGAATACAATTGCACCTCCGGTAAATACATTCTTGAATAGTTTTGATTTCTCTAATAAAATAATAATGCCTTTCTGTACTCATGGAGGCGGAGGTTCTGGAAGCATTAAAAGAGATATAGAAAAAGAATCAAAATCTAAACAAGTGTCCAAAATATTAAGTGTATATGGAAGTTCTGCCTCAAGTGCTGAAAATGAAATAAAGAAATGGATCAAAGATATATTTGTAAAAATAAAATAATGTAATTTATATTTCATATTAATAGATTATATAAAAATGCAGTCTTTCGCAAAGCATATCCGAGCTTGTCGAGGATATAAGCTTCTCGCCGCAGGCGGGCTTCGCCTGTGCCAACAAAAGAACTAGGTGTGTGGGCAAAGCCAGCACAAATAATTAAAATAAAAAAGGAGAAATAAAATGTCAGATTATCAATATCCAAAATCACCAGAAAAAACTATATTTATAAAAAACGGAGAAGGTAAAAAATTCAAAGGAGCAAAAGAATATTTTACAGGAGATGTTGAAGTAGAAATTCTTACAGAGCCTAATGAAGATTCACATTTCTCTGTAGCTTATGTAACATTTGAAGCAGGGGCAAGAACCGCATGGCATACTCACCCTTGCGGACAGCATTTAGTAGTAGTTGAAGGTATAGGACTTACTCAAGAAGAAGGCGGAGAAGTTTTGGAGTTCCATGCGGGAGAGGCTCTTTACTGTCCAAAAGATAAAAAACATTGGCATGGTGCTTCACCAGACTGCAAAATGAAACACATTGCTATCACTGGAGACAAAGACGGCAACAATGTTACTTGGTTAGAACATGTTACTGATGAAGAATATAATGCTTATAAAAAGAATAAATAATTAATTATATAAATTGTTAAAAACTTATGAGTGCCTTTTACAAATAAGACGCTTATAAGTTTATATTATTGACATAATTTATTTTTTAATTTTTCTAAAAATATTTTTGAAGCTTCTGAAAATACTTGATTCTTTTTCCAAACCACCCTCAATTCTATTTCTAATCTTGGATTTAATTGTATAAAGTGTAAATCACTTGTATTAGTTGTATTAACTAATTTATCTATAGTTAAAGCATATCCTATACCTTCCTCAACCATTAATGCTGCATTATAAATCAAATTATAACTTAATATAATATTCAATTTATCAAAATCATTTCCTATCCATTCACTAAATTTTGAAGTCTGTATTTTATTATTAAAAAATATTTTTGGACACATTATAGGTATATCAAATAAATCATGTTTTTCTATGAATTTATTTTTAGATAAATGCGAATCTTTTCTCATTAATAATCCGTAAACTTCTTTATAAGGAATATCTATATAATCATATTTAGATAAATCTATATCGCCTATAAGTATTCCAAAATCTAAAAGTCCTTTATCAAGTTTCTCTGTAATTTCTGAATATGCTCCGCTATGAATATGGTATATTATTTTAGGATAAGACTGTCTAAGACCTTTTATAACATCTGCAATTAATTTTATATAATAAGTTTCTGCACATCCTATATAAATATCGCCTGCTATAACATCATCAGAAGATTTAAACTCCATTCTAGTTTTTTCTATCATATCAATAATTTCTTCTGCTCTCTTTTTAAGTAAAACACCATCGGAAGTAAGTTTTATACTATAATTACTTCGTATAAATAATTTTTTGCCAATTTCTTTTTCTAAATTGTTTATTTGTCTTGATAAATTAGGCTGTGTCAAATTAAGAGAATTTGCTGCTTTAGTAATACTTCCCTCTCTGGCAGCAGTTAAAAAATATGTTAAAGACTTTATATCCATTTTTTAAGACCAATTAATTTTTATTTTATAATATCATATTCAGCATTATATATCAATACCTTTTTAGCATAACTAATTATAAGATATAAGTATTTGATATATTTCAATAATAACTTAAAATTACTACATAAAACAAAGAAAAAAGGAGAATATTATGACTATATCAGAAGTAAGCGAATTAACAGGTTTATCAAAAGACACTTTAAGATATTATGAAAAAATAGGAATAATACCTGAAATAAACAGAAACAAAAGCGGCATCAGAAATTACAATGATTATAATTTGCAATGCATAAAATTCTCAAAGTCAATGCGTGATCTAGGAATACCATTAGATTCAATAATTAAATATATAAAATTATACAAAAAAGGAAAAAACACTTTAAACGAAAGAAGATCAATACTAATAAATGAAAGAGATATTATGCAAAGACATATTAATGAAATGAAAATGAAATTAGAAATGTTAAACAAAAAGCTAGAAGAAAAAGACTTTTTTAATTAAAAAATATATTTTCACATTGACATTGGAGTTAACTTCAATGCTACAATCATAAAACAATTTATTAATACACAAAAAGGAGAAAAAATGAAAAATATTTTATTAATCTTATTTGTTTTGATTGCAGCGATATCATGCAATTTAAATAATACCAACAATACTGCTTATAAATATAATGCAGCACCAACAAACACAGTTTTAATAAAAAATGGAGAAGGACAAAAATCAAAAGGTTCATCTGACTATTTTACAGGCGATGTTGAAGTTGAGACCATAACTTCTCCAAATGAAACTTCAAAATTTTCTGTAGCTTATGTAACATTTCAGGCTGGTGCAAGAAGTGCATGGCATACTCACCCTTCTGGACAGCATTTAATAGTTATTGAAGGTATAGGACTTACTCAAGAAGAAGGAAAACCTATACAAGAATTTAGAGCCGGAGATACTTTATATTGTCCTTCAAACATAAAGCATTGGCATGGTGCTTCTCTTAATTCACCTATGAAACATATTGCTATAACAGGAGATTCAAATGGAAACAGTGTTACTTGGATGGAACATGTTACTGATAAAGAATATTACAGTTATACAAATCAATAATTATGAGGATTATTATTTATGAAAAAAATTATTATAACTTTTATACTATTTACAGGATTATTCACTATGAATGCATTTACTCAAAACACAAGAATAAAATTAACTTTTGGCAGCAATGAAATCTATGCCGTAATCACAAATTCAAAAGCAGGAAATGATTTTTTATCATTACTTCCTTTAAATATTAAAGCAGAAGATTATAACAGCACAGAAAAAATATTTTATTTAAGTAAAAAATTAAATACTCAAAATGAACCAGACGGAATAAATCCTAAAGCAGGAGATATAACTTATTATGCTCCTTGGGGAAACATTGCTATATTTTATAAAAATTTCAGATATTCAAATAATTTAATTTATTTAGGAAAATTTGAAAATGCATCAGACATATCAAAACTTTCAAATATGAAAGGAGATTTTGATATACGTATTGAAAAAGTAAATTAATATTTTATTTAATAATTTGGAGATACTATGAATACTATAAAATTAAATAACGGTGTTGAAATGCCTATTCTAGGATTTGGAGTATACAGAGTAGAAGATTATGAGGAATGCAAAAAAGCATGTCTTTATGCCATTGAAGCAGGATACAGACATATAGACACAGCATCAATATATCTTAATGAAAAAGCTGTTGGAGATGCCATAAAAGAAAGCGGAATCAATAGAAAAGAAATGTTTATCACTACCAAATTATGGATACAGGATGCTGATTATGATAAGGCAAAGAAAGCATTTCAAATATCTATGGAAAAATTAGGATTGGACTATTTAGATTTATATTTACTTCACATGCCTTTCGGTAATTATTATGCAGCTTGGAAAGCAATGGAAGAATTATATGAGTCTGGATATATAAGAGCTATAGGATGCTGCAACTTTTATAAAGATAGATTAATTGATTTTACGGCACATAGTAAAATAACACCTGCAATTAATCAAATAGAAACTCATCCATTTTTTCAAAGATGGGAAGATCAGAATTTAATGAAAGAATATAACATCACATTAGAATCTTGGGGACCTTTGGCAGAAGGAAAAAATAATATTTTCAATAATGAAATATTAAAAAGTATAGGCAAAAAATACAATAAAACTGTAGCTCAAGTTATTTTAAGATGGCTTACTCAAAGAAATATACCTATTATTCCAAAGAGTATAAACAAAGAAAGAATAATAGAAAACTCTAAAATATTCGATTTCACATTAGATGATAATGATATGAATATTATAAAAACTTTGGATAATAATAAAAACATAATATTTCTTAATGATGATGCTGACTTTATAAAGCAATTATTAAAATTGAAATATTAAAAATTAATAAAAATTAAGGAGATTATTAAATGAAAAAACATATAAAAAATTTTATTTTAATTATTTCTTTTGTATTAATATTGTCTTGCAATAATCAAAGCAATAATAATACACAAGAAAATAATACTTCAAACACAAACATTCAAAATAATAAAGTATATGTTACAAATAATTATGAAGGCAGAATACCATCAAAAGGTTTTGCTGCATTTTCTGAAAATGGTGTGTTTGAACCTTATGAGTTTACAAGACATGAAGTAGGAAGCAACGATATATTAATAGATATATTATACTCTGGAATATGTCATAGCGATATACATTCAGCAAAAAGTGATTGGGGAACTTCAAACTATCCTATAGTACCGGGACATGAAATAGTAGGAATTGTAACTCAAGTAGGAGAAAATGTTACCAAATTTAAAGTAGGAGATTATGCAGGCGTTGGCTGTATGGTTAATTCCTGCGGAGAATGTGAAAATTGTCTGAACAATCAGGAGCAATATTGTTTAAACTCTTTTGTAGGAACTTATGATAACCCAGATAGATTCCATGATAATGAAATAACAAGAGGAGGATATTCTGATAATATAGTAGTATATGATAAATTTGCTGTAAAAATACCAGATAATGCAGATATTAAAAAAGTTGCTCCATTATTATGTGCCGGAGTAACAACATATTCTCCTATAAAAGTTATGAATGTATCTAAAGGAGATAAAATTGGAATAGCAGGTTTCGGAGGATTAGGACATTTAGCTGTAAAATATGCTGTTAATTTAGGAGCAGAAGTTACAGTATTTGATATCACAGAAGAAAAAAGAGAAGATGCTTTAAATATGGGAGCTGTTAAATATGTAAATGTTAATAATGCTAATGAACTTACAAATTTAAATAATACATTAGATTATATAATAAGTACAATACCTGCCAACTATGATATTTCAATGTATATGAATATGCTAAAAAGAGGCGGAGAAATGGCTATTTTAGGAATACCTGCAATAGAAAATATGCCTAATATAAATGTAGGAACTTTAATACTAGGAAATGGAAGCAGAAAATTATTTGGTTCTTTAATAGGAGGAATGAAAGAAACTCAAGAAGCTTTAGATTATTCTGTAGCCAATAACATATATCCAGATGTTGAAATAATCAATGCTGATGCTCAGGCTATTACAGAAGCATACAATAAAGTGATTAACGGTGAAGTAAAATTCAGATATGTAATAGATATGAAAACTATAGATAATCAATAAAAAACTAAAAAAGCGAGGTTATTAAGAAATGAAAAAAACTTTAAAAACTATTTTATCTTTATCTATCTTAGTTATACTATTTTCATGCATAGCAAATTCACAAAGTAAAGGAGGAAATTTAACTATGACAGAAAAAGCAAAAAACAAATATAATGAATTATTCAAAAGAGATGCAAGCTTAACTAAACCTAATGATCCAGATCTAGAAAGTATATTTAATAATTTCTTATACGGAGAAGTTTATAATCATGGAACATTAGATCCTAAATTAAGAGAACTTGTAACATTAGTTTCTTTAACTGCCTCACAAGGTACTGATATGATAAAACCTCATGTAGAAACAGCTTTGAATATTGGTGTTAGTCCTATAGAGATAAAAGAAGCATTATATCAATGTTCGCCTTATGTAGGATTTCCTAGAGTATTTGCTGCATTAGAAAAAGCAAATGAAGTATTTAAAGAAAAAAATATTTCACTTCCTATAGAATCTCAATCAACAGTTACAGAACAAACTAGATTCGATAAAGGACTTGAAATACAAACTAATACATTTGGCACAAGAATATTAGACGCTCATAATAATGCTCCAGCAAATCAAAAACATATTCAAAATTTCTTATCAGCTAATTGTTTTGGAGATTTTTATACAAGAAAGGAACTTAATATGAAAGAGAGAGAGTTATTAACTTTCATAATGATAGTATCTTTAGGGGGAGCTGAGCCTCAGGCAGCTTCTCATGCAAGTGCTAATATATCTATAGGAAACAGTAAAGATATGTTAATAGAAGCTGTAACTCAATGCATACCTTACATAGGTTATCCAAGAACATTGAATGCTATAGCTATAATTAACAATCTAAAATAATTAAGATTAAAAATTCACATTAATTATACTCTATCGTAATAAAAATATAATGAAAATTAAAAATGCAAGATAGGTATATATTTTTCAAAATAAAATTTTAAGAATAATAAAATAGGAGGATCAAAAATGAAAAAAATAATTAAAAGAATATTAATGTCATTGCTTCTTTCAAGTACATTATTGATCGGAGGTTTAAATGCTCAAAGTTCTAAAACTTTAATAGTATATTTTTCTTGGGGCGGAAACACTAGAACAGCTGCTAATATGATAAAAAATCTTACTCAAGCAGATATATTTGAAGTAAAAACTGTTGAAGCATATCCAAGTTCTTATAATGACACTGTAAATCAGGCAAGAAAAGAACAAAATGATAATTTTTTACCAAAATTAAGTGCTAATATAAATAATTTAGCTAACTATGACACTATAATATTATGTTACCCTAATTGGTGGGGCACTATTCCGCAGGCAGTAAAACAATTATTATTAACTCATGATTTCAGCGGTAAAAAAATCGCTCCTTTATGTACTCATGGCGGAAGCAGAATGGGAAGAAGCGTTACTGATATAACTTCATTATGTCCTAATTCAACTATACTAGAAGGTTTGAGTATATCTGGAGGAAGTGTTAATAGTTCAGAAAATAATATAAAAAACTGGCTTCAAAATATAAACATATTATAAAACTTTTATTCTCCTGCTGCTTATTATAATTAATAGGCAGTAGGAAATAAAAAATATTTTAAGGATTATATAATGAAAAAATTATTATTAGTGTTTTTAACAATATTATTAAGTATATCATGCAGCAATATATCTAATAATACACAAAATAAAATTATTATAGATAAACAAGGAAGTTTTACATTTGGCGGTAAAGTATCATCTGCAAATGGAGAATTTGAAAAATATACTTTATTTCCAAGTTCAAACGGACAAACATATCATAGCGACCATGGATATACATTTTATCAAATACCTGTCAATGCTAAAAAATATCCTATAGTATTTTTACATGGAGGCGGACAATCTGCTAAAAGTTTTGAAACTACTCCAGACGGCAGAGAAGGTTTTCAAAATATTTTCTTAAAAAAAGGATATAGTGTATATTTGGTAGATCAGCCAAGGAGAGGAAGAGCTGGAAGAAGTTCTGTACCTATAACTATTAACCCTACTCCTGACGAGCAGTCTTTATTTAATTGGTTTAGAATAGGTTCTTGGCCTGATTTTTTTGAAAATGTACAATTCAAAAATGATGAAGAAACTTTAACTCAATACTTTCAGCAAGTTACTCCTAATACTGGTAATTTTGATGAGGAAATAGTATCTGATAGTTTATCTGCATTATTTGATAGAATAGGAGAAGGAATTTTAGCAGCACATTCTCAAGGAGCCGGTCCTGCATTTTTTACAGCAATAAAAAATAAAAATGTTAAGGCATTAGTTTTATATGAGCCAGGCGGATGCAGTTTGCCTTTTCCTGAAAATACTTCCCCTACTAATATTACTATGCCTGCATATTTTCCTATAAAAGAAATACCTGAAGATGATTTCAAAAAATTAGCAAGCATACCTATAGTAATTTATTATGGGGATAATATACCAAAAGAAAAATCTGATAATCCTTATTTGGAAGAATGGAGATTAAGAGTAGAATTAGTAAAAAAATGGGAAGAAACTTTAAAATCTTATAATGCTGATGTAAATGTTGTAATTCTTCCAGAAATTGGAATATATGGAAATACTCATTTTCCTTTTTCAGATTTAAACAACTTAGAAATAGCAGATTTGCTTGAAAAATATTTAAAAGAAAAAAATTTAGAATAATATAAAAATATTTAAAAGGATTTATAAATGAAATACGTAAAATTAAATAATGGTTTAGAGATGCCTATTTTAGGTTTTGGAGTTTATCAAATTCAAGATTATGATGAATGTAAAAAAGCAGTATTAAATGCTATTGAAACAGGATACAGACTAATAGACACAGCAGCTTCATATAAAAATGAAAAAGCTGTTGGAGATGCTATAAAAGAAAGCGGTATAAATAGAAAAGAATTATTTATAACAACAAAATTATGGATACAAAAAAACGGTTATGAAGATACTGAAAAAGCATTTAATAATTCTCTTGAAAAACTTCAATTAGATTATTTAGATTTGTATTTAATACATCAGCCTTTCGGTGATTATTATGGAGAATGGAGATGCATGGAAGAATTATACAAAAATGGAAAAATTAAAGCTATTGGAGTATGCAATTTCTTTGCTGATAGATTAGTTGATTTAATAATGCATAATGAAATAGTACCTACTGTAAATCAAGTAGAAGTAAATCCATTTTATCAAAAAAATGATTATCAAACTATTATGCAGGAATATAATGTACAAATGCAGTCTTGGGCTCCTTTTGCTGAAGGAAGAAACAATATGTTTAATAATGAAATATTATTAAGTATAGCTAAAAAATATAATAAATCAGCAGCACAAATAATTTTAAATTGGCTTGTAAAAAGAAATATAGTAGTAATACCTAAAAGTGTTAGAAAAGAAAGAATGGAAGAAAATTTCAATATTTTTGATTTTGAATTAGATGACAGCGACATAAAGTTAATTTCATCTCTTGATAAAAATGAAAGTTCTTTCTTCTCTCATCAGGATCATAAAATGGTAAAACTCTTATCAGAAAGGGTCCTTGAATAATTTAATAAATATAAGGAGAATAGAAATGAATAATAATAAAGATGTTCTAGTTTTAACAGGAGCCGGATCTATAGGAATTGCTATAGCAAGAAGAATGGGCATAGGAAAACATATAGTACTTGCCGATTTCAATATAAAAAATGCTGAAAGAGAATCCAAAACATTATACAATGCAGGATTTCAAACATCAGTATGTGAGACTGATATTTCTTCGAGAGAATCAATTTTAAAACTTATAGATTTTTCAAAAGGCTTAGGAAAAATAAAATATTTTGTTAATGCGGCAGGTGTTTCACCTTCTCAAGCACCAATTGAAGATATTTTAAAAGTTGATTTATATGGAACAGCTGTACTTCTTGAGGAATTCGGCAAAGTAATAGAAGAAGGCGGAAGCGGAATAATAATATCTTCTCAATCTGGATATCGTTTAGGCTCTTTAACTGATGAAGAAAATAAAATGCTTGCAACTACACCTACAGAAGAATTATTATCTATGCCTATACTAGAAAAAGCTTCTGATACATTAAAAGCTTATCAATTATCAAAAAGATGCAATTGTCTTAGAGTAATGTATGAATCTGGTAATTGGGGTAAAAGAGGAGCAAGACTAAATTCAATAAGTCCCGGAATAATAATCACTCCATTAGCTAATGATGAATTGAACGGCCCAAGAGGAGCAATGTATAAAAGAATACTTGATCTTTGTCCTTCTAAAAGAGCCGGAACTCCAGATGATGTTGCCAATGTTGCTGAACTATTAATGACTGACAGAGGATCATTTATTTCAGGAAGCGATTTTCTTATGGACGGCGGCGTAACAGCATCTTGGTGGTACGGAGAATTATCAAACAATAAATAAAACTTTAATACTAATCATAAATTATAAAATCTATTTAAGGAGGATTTATGAAAAATTTAATATTTATACTTTTATCAATAATTATATTATCATCATGCAGTAATAAAAATAATTCTGACAAAACAATAAAAACAGATTACATGGTTTCTAATATTGAAAATTCAGAAAAACAAACCGTAAATATAAATTATACTCAAAGCGGTTCAAAAATATTAATAGCATATTTCACTTGGTCAGATAACACAGTAGTAGAAAATCCGGCCTCTATTGATGTAAACGCTGAAACTTCTGCAAGCGTACTTTCTCCAGGTAATGCTGAATTAATAGCTACTTGGATACAGGAAGAAACAGGAGGAGATTTATTCAGCATAAAAACTCAAAATAAATATTCAAGCGATTATGATGAATGTTTGAATCAAGCTAGAAAAGAAAGAGATAATAATGAAAGACCTGCATTAACTGACAAAGTTAATAATATAGATGATTATGATGTTATATTTTTAGGCTTTCCAAATTGGTGGTATACATGTCCTATGGCAGTATTTACATTCGTTGAAAGCTATGATTTATCAGGAAAAACTATAATACCATTTTGTACACATGGAACAGGAGGACTTTCAAGAACAATAAGAGATTTAAAAAAATTACTTCCAGCCGACTGCAAAGTATTAGAGCCTATAGGAGTATACAGACCAGAGGTGAAAAATTCAAAAAGTAAAGTTGTAGATTGGGTGAGAAAATTAAATTATTAAAATTATAATAGTAGTTTTTTGAAAAATAAATTAATAAAAATTTTTAAGTTTATCAGTTTTTTGTTGTTCTTTTTCTCGCCGCATACGCTCTGCGGACTTCGTCAAAGAACCTTATATCCTCGATAAACTAGGATACGCTTCTCGAAAGTGCAAGTATAAAATTAGTATAAATCATACTAAAATTATCTTACATGTAAGATAAATTATTAATTTTTGTGCAATAATAAATAATCAGCCGCACGTATAGTTGACATTTGATAAGATGGAATAGTACCGTGCGGGAAGGTGCCGCAGCTAGCGGTTGACAAAATATAGTTGTTTAGGTATATGCTAAAAACAATCAATTATATTATATAAAAAGGAGGAACTTATTTATGAAGAAAATAATTAAAATAATAATAGATATAATAATGACTTTGCTTTTTTTCATTTTAATGGCATATCATTTTACAGGCGATGCTATACATGAATATTTAGGTTTCTCGCTTTTTATATTTTTTATACTTCATCATATACTAAATTTTCATTGGTATAAAAACTTGCCAAAAGGAAAATACAGTTTTAACAGAACATTAAATACATTTATTAATACTATGCTTTTTATATGTATGGCAGGACTAATGATAAGCGGTATACTATTCTCTCAAAGGGTATTAGGTTTTCTTAATATTCATAATAGCGGAATGTTCACAAGACGCCTACATATGATTTCAAACTCTTGGGGATTCATATTTATGTCGGCACATTTGGGAATGCATTGGGGTATGTTCATAAATATGAGCAAAAAATTTATAAATATAAAGAAAGAAGTATCTATAATAATAGCTTCATTAATAGCATTATATGGAGTTATTTCATTTATTAAAAGAGGACTATATAATAAAATGTTTTTACTTGTGGAGTTTGCTTTCTTTGATTATGAAGAGCCTGTAATATTATTCTTCACTGATTATATATCTATTATGGGTTTATTCATATTTATACCATACTATATTCAAAAATTAAATAATTATATAAATAATAAAAATAAATAATATCAAAACTATAATAAATATAAATAAAGCGGCTAAATTTATATATTTAAGTCGCTTTTTTGTATTTAAATTTTATGTAAAATATTGTATTATTTTAGTAAACATTAATTAACATAATATTTAACATGCACTCAATAATATGATATAAAATACCGTTATTTATAGTATTGATAAAATTTTTTTGTTAATATAATATTATTATATTAATAATGATTCTTAAAAGGTAAAAGGTTTATTAAATGAATTTTTTAGAAATAGAATTAAACAAAGATAAAAAAATAATAAGTGAAGATTTTAAATATAGGAAGAAATTAATAGTTGTATTCATAATATCAATATTGGTAACAACTCTGCTTCTGGTTAGACTATTTTATTTACAGATAATAGAAAATGAACATTATGATAGCTTAGCTAGAAACAATAAGGAACAAATTATTCCTATAGATGCATACAGGGGGGAAATTTACGATAGGAACGGCATTATAGTTGCTGAAAACATCAAAACCTACACAATGTATATGATTCCTGTTTATTTACCTAAGAATTATTTTGAAAGAGAAGAATTACTATACAGAGTATCAAAAGTATTTAATATAGATTTAGGACATATAAAATCAAGTTTAGAAAAAGTTTCAAAAAACAGCTATGAATCTGTAGAGATATCAGAAAATATATCAATGTCTCAAATGAGTTATTTAGCTGAAAGGTCAGAAGAATATCCCGGAGTATATTATGGAAGCAAATCTATAAGACACTATCCTCTTGGCGAAACTATGACGCATGTACTTGGGTATATAGGAAATATATCTCAGGAAGAATTTGAAAGCAAACAGGCTGAAGGCTACAGAAGAAACAGCGTAATAGGTAAAGAAGGTGTAGAACAGTTTTACGATAAAGAGCTTAGAGGAATAGACGGATATGTACAATGGATAGTAGACTCAAGAAACAGAGTAAAAGAAACTATAAGCCCTGCAATAGGAAAGCCTATACCGGGAAAAAAACTTATATTAAGTATAGATTCTAAAATACAAAAAGACGCTGAAGACTTAATAAAAGGTCAAGTTGGTACTGTAATAGTATCAAAACCTACTACAGGTGAAATATTAGCTATGGTAAGTTCTCCTTGGTATGACCCTAACATATTTATAGGTAAAATAGACAGACAAAAGTATGCAGAACTTATCAATAACCCAGCAAACCCATTCTGGAATAAAGCTATAAGAGGTAGATATCCTCCAGGTTCTACATTTAAACTTGTAACTGCTGTTGGAGCATTGGCTGAAAAAAGAATAGGAGTTAATACTACAAGATTCTGCGGCGGCGGTATGCTTCTTGAAAACAGATTCTACAGATGTACAGGTCAGCATGGATATGTTAATATGTACAGAGCTATTCAGTACTCTTGCAACACATATTTCTATAACTTGGCTTATGAATTAGGACCTAACTTCATCAAAAGATACGCTGAAATGTTAGGATTCGGCGATGTTACAGGCATAGATTTACCTGGTGAAAAAGTTGGAGTTGTTCCTAGTGCCGATTGGAAAAGAAGAAAAATCGGTGAATATTGGTGGGACGGTGACACTATTCAATACGTTATGGGTCAAGGTTATATGTCTGCTACTCCTATAGCTGTACATATGGCAACTTCTGCCATAATTAATGACGGTGTAATGTACAGACCTCATGTTGTTAAAGAAATAAGAAGTTCTCAAACTGATGAGGTTATATACAATAATGATAAAATAGTAATTAAAAAATTAGATATAGACAAGAACATATTTACAGTAGTTAAAGAAGGTATGAGAATGGCTGTAACAGGCGGTACTGCTAGAAATGGTGCTTGGTCTCCTAATATAAAATTAGCAGCAAAAACAGGTACAGCACAAAACGCTCAAGGTAAAGACCATACTTGGGTTACAATATTCGGGCCTTACAATTCAAGACCTACTGATGATATGGTAGCCGTTACTGTTATGTTAGAGCATAGTGGTGGCGGTGGCGGTACTACTGCTGGCCCTATTGCTACAGCAATGCTTCGTTCTATACTTGGCGGTGAAGATGCTGTAGAAGCTAGAAACGTAATTTATGCTAGAATGCAGTATATATATCAGCAAATAAGACTTGCTAGAGAAAAAATGAAAGCAGAAGCAGAAGCTAAGGAAAACGAAGAAACTTTAGAAAATATTGACGGAGATCAGCAAAAAGAAGAAGAAAAAGAAAATAAAGAAGATGATGAAAGGATAAAATATGAATGATAAAAAAGAATTAAAAAAATTATTTGTCTTCGATTGGAAAATATTAGCAGCTGTTATATTTTTAATGGTTGCTGGAGCTATAGCGGTATATTCTTCTACATACTCTCCAGAATCAGGAAAAACTAGCTGGATGTTCTTGAAATTCATATTTTTCTGTGCTACTGGGCTTGTTTTGGTATTTATAAGTATGTTTATAAATTACACAAAATTAGCTGAACATAGAATGTCTTTATACATACCTATGCTTGGAGTTCTTATTCTAGTTTTAATACCTGGAGTAGGAACTACAGTAAACGGCAGCAGCAGTTGGTTATTTGGTATGCAGCCTTCTGAATTTGGTAAAATAGTCGTTATTATATTCTTAGCTGGTTATTTGGATCAAATAGGAGATAAGATAAAAGAGATTAAATATTTTGCCTTGGCTGGTCTTTTTATATCAATACCAATAGGTTTAGTATTGCTTCAGCCTGACTTAGGTACTGTACTTGTATACTGCTTTATAGTATTTATAATGCTTTTTGTCGGCGGTGTTCCTACAAGATATATTATAGCATTAATAAGTATTGGTGTTGTAGGACTTTCAATACCTATGTTCCTAGAATATAAAAGAATGTCTGATGATATTGATAATATACTTTTTAACTTTTTATCTCAAAGAATATATATAGGTTATTTGGCAGGAATATTCCTTTTTGTATCTGCCCTACTCCTTACATTAAATTTCTATATGAACAGTAAATATGTGGGTTTATTATCATTCACATTCTTTGTATTATTCTTATGTATGGGAGCAGCTTTAACTTTCGATATAGGATTAAAAGAATATCAAAAACAAAGATTATTAGTATTTATGAACCCTCAATTAACAAGGCTCAGTTCAGGATATAATATCATACAATCACTCATAGCCGTAGGAAGCGGAGGTTTATTTGGTGAAGGATTTTTAAATGGAAGCCAATCACAATTAAATTTCATACCTCAGCAGGTAAATGACTTCATATTCTCAAATATATGTGAGGAATGGGGATTCATAGGAAGTGCATTAGTAGTTCTTGCCTATGCTGTTATATTTATAAGAGGAACTATGGTGGCATATTTTGCTAAAGACAGATTAGGTGCTTTAATTGTATCTGGTGTTGTTGCTATGTTTTTATGCCATGTTATAATTAATATTGGTATGGTTGTAGGAATGATGCCTATAACCGGTTTAACTTTGCCTTTTATAAGCAGCGGAGGATCATCTATATGGACTTTTTCAATATCTATAGGTTTGATCTTCAATGTTGAGGCAAGAAGATATGTACATCAAGTTTAAGAAGTTATTGAAATGAAAAGCAGTAATATTTTAACAGAAAAGGTTTTAATAGTTGATTCCAATATAGACTATGCAAATTTTTTACAAAAGTTTTTAAAAGAATCAGGTTATTTGGCTTATATAGCTTTATCCTGCGAAGAAGCTATAAGTATGGCTTATGATAAAATACCAGATTGTATACTTGTAGATTATATGCTTCCTAATGCAGGTGCCGGACGTATATCTCAGCATATAAAAAACGATAACATATTAAAAAACATAGCCATACTATTTTTAACTGCAACTGATAATAAAAGTGAATGTTTAAAATCTTACGAATGCGGTGCTGACGGATTTTTCTTAAAATCTATGGACACAGATGTTTTATTGTTAAAAATGAAATCATATATAAGATTAAAAAAGGCAATAGAATCAAATCTTATGTATATGAACATATTAAAACAAGATATAGAATATGCTTCAAAACTTCAAAAAACTATACTTTCTTATGGAAACACATCAATTCCCAAAAATGACATATCTATATACCATTATGCTCCTAATGAAGTTTCAGGCGATTATATAGGAATAAAATCTATTAATGATGGTTGGTATGCTATATTGCTTGTAGATGTTTCAGGTCATGGAGTTGCTGCAAGTATGCTCACTATATTAATAAAGTCTTTTTTTGATTCACATGCTGTAATTGATTCAAAAAATACCCAGCCGGCAGAATTTATAAAAACTTTGAATAGTTTCTTTATAGAAGAAAATTTTGATAAAAGTTTATTTGCTTCAGTATTTTATGCTATATACAACAATGATACAGGCGATTTTATATGTTCATCTGGCGGTGCTCCAAAACCAATATACCATTCAAAAGATTCAACTGTAGAAATTGACACAGAAGGCCCATTAGTTGGTATGGTAGAGGACAGCAGCTATTCTGATATAACAACTAAACTCAATCATAATGATTTATTATTCATATTTACTGACGGAGCTTATGAAATATTTGGAAATGATGGAAAAATGCTTGGAGATGACTGCTTAAAAAAGATATTCGTTAAACATTGTCATAAAAATGTAAATATAATGCAAGACTGTATTATCAAAGAATTAAAAACTTATTCTAATAATGTACTTCCTGATGATATAAGCATGATTATATTAAGAAGAACTATATAAATTTACATTAAATTTTATTTCCTATATTAAAAAAATATGATAACTAAATATTTTATTATTACGATAATAATTATGATAACAAAATCTAGTTGACATATTATTGTTTTATCTATATTATTGTTAGCAAATATTATTAAGGTGAACAAAGGTTATGAGATTAAAAATAGCGATTTTAACTATAGTCAATTTAATAGCATTTATAGCATTACTTTATATGTTTGATATCTTTGGAGTTGTAAACTATTATACTTTAATGCGTAATAAAATAGCCCCTAATGTTCCGGGTTTTTTAACTAAATTTACACAAAAACAAAGAGTAGAAGATATGACACTACTTGCAAGAGAAGATTTAAATAAAATGAGAGAATCTTTCAATTTAAGAGAAAAAGATTTACAAGCTCAGGAATCTTTAATAGCAAGCAGAGCATTAGAATTAAATACTCAATCTGAATTAATAGAACAAGACAGACAGAACTTATTAAATGCTTGGTCTAATTATCAAGCAACTATGGACGAATCTTCTCAATATCAATTGGTATTAACAGATTTGGCTAATAAAATCAATAGTATGCCTCCTCAAAATTCTGTAGCATTACTTAATCAATTGGCTGCTAATGGTTCTGATGATTTAATCATAGACGTATTATTAGAAATGGATTCTATAGCTGCAGCTGAAGGAAGAAACAGTACTACTTCTTACCTTTTAAGTTTGATGGATCCAAATGTTGCTGCTAGAATATTAGAGAAATATGAAGCTAGATCTAATCCTGGCAATAATACAGTACCTTCTTCACCTAATGATTTCCCAAATTATTTACCTGATCAAATGAATAATGATGCTATGTTAAATGAAGGCATAATGGATATGGGTGCGTAAATAATAATATATTAAGTATACAACAAATAAAGCCCTTCTTAAATATTTAAGTTGGGCTTTTTTATTTAACCTAATTAAATAAATATTGACAAATAGGCTCTTATAAGATATAAATATTTAATTATAATTTGGGAGGATTATAATATATGAAAAAAATTGTCTTAATATTAACTATCTTATTTTCTTTTAATCTTTATTCACAAAATATTGATGAAAAACCAATGAAGGTAAATGAAAAATACTTTACTGAAAATGGAAACTTAAAGGATAACAGAAAATTATCAACTTATGCTATTAGAAAAATAAGATTCACTGATAATTCATCTTATGAAATGCTAATATCAAAAAATAATAACTGGTACTATTACACACTCTTTCAAATAGAACAAAGCAATAAATATAAATATATTGGAACTATTGCTTTAAAAAGTTTTAATCAGAATATAGAAGGACTTATTGGAAGTATAGTATATAAAGATGATTATTTCACTATAGAACATAGTGTTATGTCAACTTTAAAAATGTATATAACATTCAAATATAATGATGATAAAAAGATATATTTAAATAAAGCCAGTATGATTATAGAAGTTATTGAGAACAATGCAGATGAAATGAAAAAAACCGCTAAACAAGTTGACAGCAATGTAGTTCCAAACAAAATTTTATATAAAGATGTTACAATGGATATGATATCAAAATTATTAAGTCTTGATATATAAAAAGTTACTAAATATATTATGGAAATCATCAGCTATGAAAAAAATTGTATTAATATTAACTATACTATTTTCTTTTAACATATATTCTCAAGATTCTAAACCTATCAAAATAGATGAAAGTTATTTCACTGATAATGGTAATTTAAAAGAAGATAGCGATTTAAAAATTAATGTAATAAGAAAAATGAGATTTAAAGATAATAGTACCTATGAAATGATAATATTAAAAAATAAATATTGGTATTATTATACTTTATTTCAAATAGAAAAAAATAATCAATATAAATACATTGGCAGCATTCCATTAAATACATCTATATTTAACATAGACGGTCTTACTGCTAATGTAGTTTATAAAAATAATTATTTTACTCTTGAACATCATATAATGAACAACCGAAAATTATATATAACATTTAAATATAATGATGATAAACAAATATATTTAAATAAAGTTAGTATGCTTGAAATAAGCAATATAGGAAATGAAATAACTACAAATCAATATAACGGCAATATAACACAGAATAAAATTTTATATAAAGATGTTACAAAAGAAATAATATCTAAATCATTAAATATAGAGTTATAATATATGAGAGCATTTTTAGCATTAAACTTAAACGAAGAAATTAAAAATAAATATTCTAATATACTTAGAATAAATGAAAAAACAGCCGAATTAAAAAAAGTATCAAAAGATAAAATGCATATAACATTAGTATTTTTTGATAAGATAAAAGAAGAACAAATAGAATTAATAAAAAAAGAAGTGATAAACTCCTCGCCTACTCCATTTAATATAAACTTTGAAAATATTTCCTACTTCACAAATAAATTCAAAGATATAAATGTTATATTCATAAAAGCTGTAAGTGAAGAATTAGAAAACTATGTAAAAACTTTAAGAAAGAAATTAGACAATATAGAAAATCTTAAATACGACAGAAAAGATTTTAAATCTCATTTAACTTTAGCAAGATTAAAAAGAGTATATAACAATCAAAAATTAAAAGAAAATATTGAAGAAATAGAATTTACACAATCATATTTTTTAGCTAATTCTATAACTTTATATAAAAGCGACTTTGTAAATTACACAGAAATTTTCACTGTTAATTTTTAATAATTATATACTAATATAAAAAATAAAAAGCAATGGACTTAAAAATTTAAATCCATTGCCAAATAAAACTCCCACTATTGTTTAATATTTATTCTCTTACTCTATTAGCAGCATCATTGATATCAAGTTTATAAAGCTCATCAATAAAAGCAACTGCAAAACTAGCAGGGCCTTCGGCTTTTTTTGAAGCTTTATCTCCGGCTGAAGCCATTATACACATAGCTGAAGCAGCGGCGATTAAAGGCTCAGCAACTGCAATCATAGCACCAGTTACAGCAGTAGATGTACAACCCATACCAGTATTAACAGGCATTAAAGGAGAACCTCCGCTTACATATAAAACTTTATTACCGTCTATTATAATATCAATTTCTCCGCTTATGCTTACAACTGTATTATATTCTTTAGCTAAATGCTTACCTGCCTCAAGTGCCATATTAACATTAGCTGTACTGTCTACTCCTTTAGTTTTTATGCTCTCTCCTGCAAGAACCATTATTTCAGAAGCATTTCCTCTAACAACTTTAGGATTATAATTTTTAATCAAATCAATAGCTGTTTTAGTTCTTAATTTTGTTGCTCCTGCTCCTACTGGATCAATAACAAAAGGAACATTCTTTTTATTAGCTATTTCACAAGCCTTATGCATAGCCTCAATAGAAACTGTAGTTAAAGTTCCAATATTAACAACAAGAGATGAAGCAATAGAAAGCATATCTTCAAATTCTTCTTTCTCAAATGTCATCACAGGAGAAGCTCCAACTGCAAGCAAAGCATTAGCTGTAATTTGCATAACAACGTAATTTGTAATGTTATGAACTAATGGGCATTTTGCTTTCATATCTGTGATAGCTTTAACTATGTCATTTTGTAAAGTATTCATTTTATTACTCCTTAATATTTTTATAATAAATGTTTTAACTGCAACATAAATATTAAAGTTAACTATATATGCAGCTGCGAGCCGCAGCACCTTCCCGCACGGCACTGTTTCATCTTATCAAATGTCAACTATATGTGCGGTTGATTACTCATCATTACACAAAATAAATAATTAAATAAAATATGAATAGTATGATTAAATACTAATTATTATTTATACTTTAGTAAAGCATATAAAAGTTTATTAAGTAAATAAATATATTTTCTCAATTTCTATATTTTATAAATATATTATTAACTTTTTTGCCGCTCAAAAAAGTTGCAAAAAACGCAAATGCTAGAACTTTATATTAAAAACATGTCTATTAAATATAGGGTATAGCCTATAAAAATGCAGTCTTTCGCGAAGCGTATCCGAGCCTGTCGAGGATATAGGTTCTTTGTGCCAATACCACAGGCACTCCCTACGGTCGCAAAAGAACTGGGGTGTTACGAAGTACGCAGAGCGGTGGTGCTAGTCCCCACAAATAACCTAAATTTAAAATTGTGTTTTTAGTATACACATAAAATTTTTCTTATTATTTTCCCTACGCTCTAGGCTATATTAAAAAGAAATATGCAAAAGGCACCGCCAATATCAAAGAAAATATTATTCTCTCTATCCATATAACTATAATATCTCTTATCCTTATTGGAATGTCGGTAGCAAGCATACAAGGAATAGGTGCTGCAAAATAAAGTATCTCAGAAACGCATACTATAGCTATTACACTTTTAGCTAATTGACTTGAATCCATAATAATACTTGAAGAAGAAAACATCTCAACTATTGTTATAGAGCAAGCCTTGGCAACTGTATAAGCCTCATCTCCTAGTCCTAGTAATTTTGTAAACGGTAAAAATATATAACTAACAAAATCAAATAAAGGTGTATAATTAACTATTAAAAGTCCTATAAAAGTTATAGCCATAAAATTAGGCATTATAGATATTGATATCAATAAACCTTCTTTGAGATTTTTTAATATGTTATCTAAAAAATTATTTTGTTTATCAGCAACCTTTACACCCTCATCTAATGCCTTACTAAAAATATTACCTCCTGTAAATTTAGGTTCTTCAATTACATCTCTATTCAAATAGCCTTTATCCGATTTACTTCTTAATGGATAAAGTCTTACTGTAATTGCTGTAACTATGAATGTGATAGCCAAAGTTCCCCAAAAGTATATATTCCATTTATCTATAATACCTAGAGTTTTGGCAACAACAACCATAAATGTAGTTGATACTGTAGAAAATCCTGTAGCTATTATACATGCCTCTTTGGTAGAATAGTATCCCTCTTTATAAACTTTATTAGTAATGAGAAGTCCAACAGAATAACTGCCTATAAAAGAAGCCAAAGCATCTATTGATGACATACCCGGAGTTTTCCAAATAGGACGCATTATATAACGCATAAATATTCCTACAAAAGCCATAAGCCCATAATCAATAAGAAATGATAAACATACCGCACCTATTGGTATAAGAACTGCAACCTGTGTTAATAGTCTGTAAGAGAAAGGAAGCATATTAGGTTTATGAAAGTCAGCAGGGCCTAATTTGAAATAAGCCATTATAACAAAAGGTATTGCAAAAAGTTTAATAATTGAAAATACTATTTCTGTTTTATTTTTATTCCAAGACTTATTTATAAAAGGAAATACTCCGCCTATCATAGTAATTATTATACCGTAATAAGGTTCAACGAATGGTATCTTTCTTATAAAACTTACTAAATGATCTATAGGTATCGATTTCACACCATTAATATTTATGCTGATAAAAAACATAAATACACCTACAGCACTTAAAATAAAAAATTTCAAATATGATGATTTACTGTATTTAATGGTCAAATCATTGTCTTTTAAAACATTCTCAGAGTTTGAAACATTATTCATAAAAATTTCCTTAAATATAAATTAATAATTTATAGAAACCTTAATGAAAATAATGAGTGTATAAGAATTAAAAAATGAAAATAATTTTAGAAAACTTATTTTAATAAATAAAAATATTTCCCTACACTGGCATTATCCAACAGGTTATAAGGGTCTAAGTTATAAAACTTACTCTCAGCCTTTACAAGCTCCCCTAATTTTTATAATATTATATAACAAAATAAAATTATTTCAATGACTATATACTACTATAAGCAATATTTTTTAGATTTTATTATAATCATCATTGGACGTCTTAATTCATTTTGCATTTCTTTATTATCTTTAAGCATTTTTTCTGAAGGTGTAGGCTCTGTAACATTTTCTATAATAAAACCATTATTGATAAGAGTGTTAATATAAGTTGTTATTGTTCTATGATATTTAACAACACTTTCACCTAAAAATTTAGTATTTCTTTTTCCCTCATAAAAATAATTATCAACAGGAAAACAAACTATTTCACCATTATCATTATACAGCCAATCCTGACTTCCGTACGCTGTAAATATTGGGTGCTCTGCTGAAAATACAAAATACCCGTCATCTTTCAAAAGAAGTTTTACTGTTTTTACTACTCTGTCAAAATCTTCTATATAATGCAAAGCTAAAGAACTTAAAACTATATCAAATTTTATATTCTTTAATTCTTCATCATTTTTTATATTTTCATCAATACTTTCAATAGAAGACATAAGCAATTTTATATTATCAATATTTTTAGTTTTCTCTCTTGCCACGTCAAGCATTTTACTTGATATATCGCAGCCGACTGCCAAATTAGCTTTATTTTGGGCAGCATAAATCAAATGCCAGCCGTAACCGCAACCCAAATCTAAAATATTTTTATTTTCGAAAGAAGGAAGTATATTTTTTAAGCTCTCCCATTCTCCTGCAGCATTAAGTCCAAATTTAGACCTTTCCATTTCGCTGTATTTATTAAAAAACTTTTCATCATTATATTTATTCTCAAGCATAACTTATTATCCTTTTATAATTTTATTATATAATAGTTTCAATAAAAAATATAATCAAGCTCTTCTTAAATTTCTTTTTGTAAACTCAATTATTTCATCTTCTGTCATCTTGTCAAAACCTAATCTTTTTTCTTCTTCAAGCATTTTTAATTCTTCTTCCTTCTCTCTTTGTATTTTAATTAACTCCATCTCTTTAAATCTTTCTTCTCTTTTTATCAATTCTTCTTTAGTGTAATGTCTTTTAATAGTTTTTTCTCTGTCGCCTTTAATCAAATAAATTTTTAAATAGCTTAAAAAATCAAGCCATATACATGATAAATTATCATTGTCTTTTACTTTTTCCTTTGCTAATCCAATACATTCCTTCCAATCAAATTTCCTATCATAGAAAATTGATTTAATTTCTTCCTGCTTGTATTTAGTTTTAAAAGAATGTACCTGATATAATTTACTGGCCTTACTTCCTGTAAGAAAATTAAAAGTATTAATAATCTCATTAACAAATAAATCAAAACAATGAGAGGGAGAATTTATTTCTTTATCTGATATTATTTTCGATGTTATTTTATCTGTTTGTACTTCTAATTTTTCTTTACTCTCTATATTATTTAAGTTATTATATTTATTATTATCTTTGGCTTTTTTGTCTATACCGTTTATGCTTTTTTTACTACACTGTATAGACTTTTTTGCTGATACATAATTTTTTATATATATTTTTCTTTTTTCATTATTCTGCTTACTTTTATCATAAATGCATTTTATATAGCCATACTCCTCTAACTGTTTTACAGCTCTTGAAATGGTATCTTTACTCACAGAATAAATTCCGGCAAAGTAATTATTATTAGCCCAGCAATAGCCTTTATCATTAGTAAGTGCAGTAATTTCTCCGTAAATTAATTTTGATAATGGCTTTAATCTTTTATCATATCTTACATCAGAAGGTATTATAGTATAATAGTTTTTATCATTTTTCATTAAATATCACCTTAAAAAAACTTTATACTATATGCAAAAAATATAATAGATTATAAGTTTATATTAGTGCGTTTTTGTAATTTTTTATTAATTTATTTTAATTTTTTAAATTAATAATCTTAAAAATTCTTTCAAATCATCTAAAATATTATTATCTAAGTCCCATATATCTTTTTTCATAGAATATTCAAAACTGCAGTATTTATTAGCTTGTTTCTGATCCGACTTACTGCAGGTATCAAATCTAATATAGTTACTTATATAGAACTTATCAAAATCTTTATCGCTTATATCTTTATTATGAGCTTTTAAACATTCTCTCCAGCTTTCTAAACAGTCAGCAAAAACAGAATCAGATTTCTTTATTGATTTTAATACCGTTTCTAATTCACCATATCCATTTACATTCATAATATAACATGCAAAATCAACATCTAGTTCAGAAGATTTTTCTAATTTATTTATTGCAGTAATCTTCACATCATTACATACATTTTTCAAAGCCTTATTAATAAACTCAATTCTTTTATCTATTCCTTCTTTATCAGCATCTAAAATAATACCTATTTTATTATATTTATCAAATTTTATATCTTTTAATTTTTTATTAAGATTATTAATGCCGTCTAAACATTTAAATTCGCAAATATATTGAACATTTATATTATCTAAACTAGAATATTCTATTAATCTTTCTATAAAGAATTCATCATTCTTGCTTTCAACTATTATTAAATTACTCACCTCTAAACTCTCCATTATTAAGAAGTGCATATTCTAACTGTTCATTATCTCTATCTTTTATATTTATAAGATCTGTTTTTTGATTTCTATAAAACTCTAAATATAATCCATCATTATCTTTGTTTTCTTTATTAAAAGCCTCTATACATTCCTTTGAATGAGTAGCAGCAAATATTTGGCAATTGGCTTCTTTTGATATATCAAAAATTAATTTCCACAATTTAGGATAATTTGTATAATGTATGCCGTTTTCTATTTCATCAATAAATAAATATCCGTCCTTACTAGCCCATATAGCACAAATTATAGCAATGTATCTGTTTATACCCTCACCAAATGAAGATAATAAAACAGGCTTTTCTCTGTCTTTTAATTTTAATTTTAATGTTACTTTATTATTATTAAAAATTTGTCTAAGACCAATAATATTTTCATCAAATATTTTTAATGAATTATCAATATAATCTTCTTTGCCCAAATTTATTAATTGACCATATAAAGATGCGATATATTCTTCATCAGCTTTAAAAGAATGTATAAAATGATAATCATCTTTAATTATAATTTTATCATTACAAAAATCATATATATCTAATTCAAATTCACTATAACCAACAATTAAATTAAAATAAGGAGTAGTAATCATTATGTTTTCTTTTGAAGGATCTTTTACATATATTATTTTTATATTTTTCTTATTTGTATTAATATTAATAATACCCTCATCATTATAAAAAAAATCTATATCAATATCATCATTTTGTCTGCTTTTAATCATTTGTCTTATATTAGTATGAAGTTTCAAAGCATCTTCTGAATATACTGAAAGATTAACTCCTTCCATAAAAGAAGTTTTTCCTACATTGTTTTGTCCGCCTATTAAATTAACTCTTTTCAAACCATCAAATTCTAACTTTTTAAAGCATTTAAAATTTTCAAAAGATATATTTTTAACAAAATGATTTTCCATTACTGCCTCTTAATATTTTAATAATATTAATGTTAATAATATACTAATTATTATATTTTTACAATAAAATCAAATATTTAATATCATCATAATAAAAATTAAAATACAATCAATTTATTATTTATGGAAATGATCATATATATTATTGGCAACTTTATAGCTGATTCCCGGTATGCTTCTAATGCTGTCGAATGAAGCATTTTTAATATTATCTATATTGATAAAATGAGCATATAACTTTTCTATTCCTTTCTTTCCAAGTCCTTCAATCTTTTCTAATTCACTTTTAACCATTTCTCTGCTTCTCTTTTTACCATGACTTGTATTAACCCATCTGTGAGTTTCATCTCTAACCTTCTGTAGAAAAAGTCTCGCAGGTTCATTATCGCTCAATTGAACTGGTTTATACATATTAGGTAAATATATTTCTTCAAACTTCTTAGCAAGTGCCATTATAGGCTGTCCTTTAATATCTAGTTCTTTCAAAGCTTCTATTGCTGAATTAAGCTGTCCGCGTCCTCCGTCTATAAGTATCAAATCTGGAAAAGTAAGATTTTCATCTCTTAGTCTTTTATATCTTCTATATACTGCCTCTTTTATGGAAGCGAAGTCATCTATACCAGTAACAGTTTTCATATTGAATATTCTGTAATTCTTATTATCAGAAACACCATTAACGAATCTTACCATTCCAGCCATAGTATAACTTCCCTGAATATGGGCTATATCGAAAGATTCTATTATTGTAGGAGCTTTCTTTAATTTAAATATTTCCTGAAGTCTTGTTATGCCTAAAGGAATTTCTCTTACAAGTGTTTTTTCTTTGAATAAATGTTTTGCATTTTCATTTGCTATTGCCATCAAACCTTTTCTAGTTTTATCAAGTCTTATTTCAACTTCTCTGCCTGCTACTTGTTTAAGATAATCTTTTATTATATCAACATCTATAAGAGGAAAATCGGTTGATATAGAAGCAGGTATCAAATTGGCATGGGTATAATATTGTGTAAAGAAAGCAGAAAGTATTTCAGAATATTTTGATAATCCTTTTTCTTCATAATCATCATCATTGTTAGGCGACTGCATACTGAAAGTTTTTCTATCTATGAGCTTACCGCCTTTTACTGATAATATTACAATAACATAATTACCATTTTCTCCATAAGCACCTATTATATCAATATCATCGCTTTCCGGAACATATATGCTTTGCTCTACTGTTATATATTTAAGCAAATCTATTTTATCTCTTAAATCTTTTGCAGCTTCAAATTCCAACTTTTCAGCATGTTCAAACATTTCCTGTTTTAATCTGGCAACAAGTTCATCAACATTTCCTTCAAGCACCATAACAGCATCATCGATTGTTTTATCATAATCTTCTTCTTTGATTAAATCGGCACAAGGAGCGGTACATTTTCCTATATGATGATACAAACAAGGTCTTATTGGTCTTTTTAATGGAAACTCGTATTTACATCTTCTTAATTTAAAATTATCTATTATAAACTTAACTATATTATCAGCCTTTTCAGCCGCAACATAAGGCCCATAATATTTTTTGTATTTTCTGGCATTCTCTTTATCTATAACATTTCTGGCTTTAATAACTCTTGGAAAATGTTCATTTGTAATAGCTATAAATGGAAATGATTTCTGATCTTTAAGAAGTATATTATAATGAGGTTTATGCTTTCTTATCATCTCAGCTTCTAATATCAAAGCTTCAACTTCATTTTCTGTAAGTATATATTCAATATCTCTAATATGCTCAACTAATGCTGTTGTTTTGGCATCTTTATTAGAATTATTAAAATATGATGATACCCTTTTTTTTAAAGATTTTGCTTTTCCTATATAAATTATTTCGGATTTGGAATCCTTCATAAAGTATACTCCAGACTTATCCGGAATACGCTTTAATTTATCATGTATATAACTTTTAACTTCCTGATTCATAATATTCAACTTTTTATTAATTATACATAAAATAAAAAACTTTGTCAAAGTATAGGTAATAAGCCTATATTTTTATGGTATTAATATATTTTATTTATAGATATATAGCAATACATTAATATTTTATTATACAATATCAAAATTGAAAATAAAAAAATAGTTCATTTATAATAAATAAAATTATAGTAGCTTTACATTTATAGTTAATTTAGTATAATAAAATTATGAAAGATTTAGAAAAACTAAAACAAATACTAAATGAAACAGTTACAATAGATAATTTAAATAGAATTAATGACTATTTCATACGTTATTTATTCTCACATGAAGGCAATGAAAATATAGCTTTAAATTTCATTAATGCTGTATTTAAAGATTTAGACTTTGAAACTTTTAATAAAATTGAGATTTTAAATCCATTTAATATAGCAGAAAATTATGATGAAAAAGAGTCTATAGTTGATATTAAAGCTACTACAGAAACAGGAATAACTGTATTAATAGAAATTCAAGCTAGAGGTAATGAAGATTTCATAAAAAGAACTCTATATTATTGGGCTTATAATTATAGCAGCAGTTTAAACAGAGGTTCTTTTTATGATGAATTAAAACCAACTGTAAGCATAAATATTACAAATTTCATATTAACAGATGAAGATAAAGTACATAGCTGTTATGTATTAAAAGAATTAAATAATAATAAAATTCTAACAGATCATTGTCAATTACATTTTGTAGAGATCCCAAAATTCAATTTAAAAGATATTTCAAAATCAGAAAATTTTGATAATATACATAAAGAATTTATTTCTTGGATAAAATTCTTTAAAGGAGAGAACATGTCTATACTTATGAAAGAAAATACTATATTTGAAGAAGTTGAAAAGAAATGCCGTACTTTTCTCAATAATACTCCTGTAATGGATAAATATAAAAAACGCGAAGTAGATGCATATTTCTTTGACAAAAGTATAGAATTAGATTTAAAGAAAGCTAAAGAACAAGGCATAACTGAAGGTATAGAACAAGGTGAAAAAAATAAAGCCATATCAATAGCAAGAAATTTAAAAAAATCTGGAATAGATATAAAAATCATAAGTGAAAATACAGGTTTAAGTATAGAAGAAATAAAAAAATTATGAGCATCTGATAAATTTATTTATCAGATCTTTTAAGCGAATAATTTTTTTATGAATGAATTAAAGAAATAAAAAATTTATAAAAATATACTAGACAAATATTTTTAGTAATAATTTATTTGTACATAATATAAATAAAGAATGTATATTATAAAACATCTAAAATATATTCATTAAATATAAAAAAACAAACATTAACTTATACAAAATATAAATTAATGTTTGTCTATATTAAAATTTAATAATATTTTTAATTATTATTTACTTGAAGATTGAGTTTCCCAAGGGAATAAAAGCCAATTATCATGATTGATATTTTTATATATATATTTAGGTTTTATTTTACTTGTATGTTCTCTAACAAAAAGAGTAGCAATATCAAATTTCTGATCATCAAAATATCTTAATGTCTCACCAGTATCTGATATATCATCAACTATTAAAACTGATTTATTTTTAACTTTTAATCTCCAAACTTCTTCCATATTAAGAACCATAGGAATCTTTAATCTATGAGAAAGCATAACAGCAGGTACTAATCCTCCGCGTGCAAGTCCATAAATAACCTCATAATGAATTTTAGAATCTTCTATTTGTTTTGCTAAAACCTCAATAGCCTCATCTATATCAGTCCAAGTAATTATATAATACTCCATTATAATAACTCCTATATTTACAATAAATTAAGAACGTAAAGTAATATTAAATCTTGTACTTAACATCTCAAGTAAAGATTTTTCAACGCTATTAATATCTTCTTCTCTCAAAGTCTTATTAGGATCATAATAAGTTATAGAAATAGCAATAGATTGTTTGCCTTCTTCCACCTGTTCGCCTACATATCTATCAACAACATCAACATTTTGTATAATATTATTGAATCTAACTATAGACTTAATAACTTTATTGAATTCTATATCATTGCTGCAAACTAAAGCTAAATCTCTGAATACTGCTGGATATTTACCAACTTCTCTTAATTTTTGTTTTTTTACTCTTTCTTTAACAAGTTTAAGAGTTTTTCTAATATCAATATCCAAGAAATATACATCTATAGAAATTTCAAAAATAGATAAAATCTTAGGGTGAAGTCTTCCTATAACACCTATTTTTTCTCCGAATACTGATATTTCAGCAGACATTGTAGGTATGAACCAATTATGTTCTTTTGGTATTAAATTGTAATCTGAACATCTTAAATCTTTTATTAAAAGTTCTTCAATTACACCGCTCATATCAAAGAAATCATAAGCTCTTGATTCTTTATTCCATAATTTCTCTTGATATAATCCAAACATAACTGCAGAAAGATGTTTTTCTTCAATGAAATTCTCTCCGCCTTTATAGAATATATTTCCTACTTCAAATAATGCCCCGTTTTTATGTCTGTGATTCTGATTATAAACCACACTATTAAGTAAAGAAGCTAAAGTAGTAGGTCTTAAAACGTCCATTTCACTTGTTAAAGGATTAGCAACTTTAATAAGTTTTTCTTCCTCTATACCAAGAGCTTTGAATATATTACTATCGCCCATAGAATATTGTTTTGTTTCATAAAGACCATAAGAAGCCATTCTATGCTTAACAAAACTCAATTCAGCATAATCTGTATTTATAGGATTACATTTTATATGAGGTACATTAGAATCTATATTATTATAACCATAAACTCTTGCAATTTCTTCTATTAAATCTTCTGCTATAGATAAATCATGTCTGTAGCAAGGTATTTCAACTTTTAAATTATTCTCTCCAAGAGCAACTGCTTTAAATCCGTATCTTTTAAATATTGAAGATATTTCCATTTTACTCATATTAAGACCTAAATATCTTTTTACAAGTCCGCAGTCGAATACTATAATAGTTGAATCGAATTGTCTTACATTTAATTCTTTAGATCTTGAAGCTATTTTACATCCATTATCTAAAGTAACTATTAAATCAACAACTCTATTTAAAGCTGCAAGTGTTAAAGTATGATCTATTTCTCTTTCAAATCTATATGAAGCATCTGTTTTTGTATTAGTAACTATAGTAGATTTTTTTACTGCTATATGATCAAAATAAGCACTTTCTATTAAAATAGTTTTTGTTTCAGGTTCTATTTTGGTAGAATCACCGCCCATAACTCCGGCAACACCTATAGGCTTTTCACTGTCTGCTATTACTAAAACATCTTCTGTAAGATCAACTTCTCTGCCGTCTAATAATTTTATTTTTTCACCATTTCTGGCATTTCTAACTATAATTTTACCGTCTTTTACTTTATCAAAATCATAAGCATGTAAAGGCTGACCATATTCCAACATTACATAATTAGTAACGTCTACTATATTATTAACAGGATTAATTCCGCACATTTTTAATCTGTTCTGCATCCAATCTGGAGAAGGACCAACTGTTATATCTTTTATAAGTCTGCCTACATATTTATAACAATTTTCTTGATTTTCAACTGTAATATCAATATTACCGCTTGCTGCCTCATAAGCATTAACAGAAGGAATACTAACTCTTCTTTCTAATACCAAAGAACATTCACGAGCAAAACCTATAATACTAACCAAATCCCCTCTGTTTGCTGTAATTTCAACATTGAATATATGATCAGTACTTCCAACTATAGTAGAAAGCGAATTACCTAAAATACTATCTTTATCAGCATGTACTTTTTCAATATCATCATCTAATATCCAAATACCATAAACACCTTCTATTTCTTCATATCCTAATTCAGTTCTTGAACATATCATACCATTACTTTCAAAACCGCGTATAGAAGCTTTTTTTATAGTAAGTCCATTAGGAAGTTTAGCTCCTATTGTTGCAATAGGAACATATATGCCTTCTCTAGCATTAGGAGCCCCACAAACTATTGACAAAACATCTCCATCTCCGATATCTACTTTACATACACTCAATTTATCTGCATCAGGGTGTTTATGTACAGATATTATTTTACCAATAATAACTCCAGGTATATCGCCTCCTGTTGTTTCTATTGATGAAATTTCACTTCCAGCAAGTGTTATTTTCTTTGCGATTTCTTCTACACTGAAACCGTCTAAATTAACAAATTCTTTAAGCCAACTTAATGGAACTCGCATTATTATATCCTCAACTTAATTCACTTATATGTAAAATGTTATAATAACATATTAAAAAATAACTAATTACCATTGTTTTAAGAAATCTAAATCATTTTCGTAGAACATTCTTATATCAGTAATACCATATTTAATCATTGCCACACGTTCTATACCCATTCCAAAAGCAAAACCTGTATATTTAGTAATATCATAACCAACATGCTTAAATACATTAGGGTGTATCATACCAGCCCCCATAAGTTCCAACCAACCTTCACCGCCGCAAGTTTTACATCCGCTTCCGCCGCAAATTACACAAGTAGCACTCAAATCAGCACCAGGTTCTACGAATGGGAAATAATCTGGTCTTAATCTTATCTGTGTCTTTTCACCAAACATTTTCTTACAGAATAATTCCAATATACCTTTTAAATCATTGAAGCTTATTCCATGATCTACCATAAGTCCTTCTATTTGATGGAATACTGGAGAGTGCTTTGAATCTATAGCATCTCTTCTAGCACATTTTCCTGGGGAAACTACTGCTATAGGAGGAGGAGTTTCTAACATAGTTCTTATCTGCATACCTGATGTATGTGTTCTAAGTACATGTTCTTTAGAAATAAAGAAAGAATCATGGCTGTCTCTTGAAGGGTGATAATAAGGAATATTTAAAGCCTCGAAATTATGAAAATCATCTTCTATTTCATTACCTTCTACTACTCTAAATCCTATTTCTGTTAAAATAGATACTATTTCTTCTTCTACTCTAGTAAGTAAATTAACACTGGCTGCTTTAGGTCTTCTGCCAGGCATAGTTATATCTATTTTATTTTTTTCCAAAGATGAAAGAAATTCCCTCTCTGAAAGCATATTTTTCTTTTCAGATAAGGCATTTTCACAATAATTTTTTATTTCATTGATTTTTCTTCCGAACTCTCTTTTCTCATCTATATTTTCTATAGAAGATAAATTTTTTAAAAGTTCTGTAATCTGACCCTTACGTCCTAAATAGCGAATTCTAATATCATCTATTTCGGCTTGAGTATTAGCATTTTCTATGCTGTTTTTTAAAAAGCTATGAAGCTCCTCTAAATTATACATGATTTTTCCCTAAACTAAAAAATTAACTGTTATATTATAATATAACATAAAATTATTTTCAATACAATAAAAATAATACAATAAATTACTGAAAATATAAAAAAATAATCTACATAATTTTTGAAATATTTTCAATAAGATTTTTTACTTTTTCTAAAATATTTTCATTTTTTATATCAAAGGCATTGAAAGATACAACATTTTTTATATCATTTTCAAAGTTAGAAGGTATTTTATCGCATAATTGTAATACATATCCTACAAGTTTCTTCTCGCCTACATGCAATTGTTTATTCAAAGCAAACAAAATATCAAAATAAGATGATAATACAGCTGATATTCTATGATTAATGCTAACTATATCATTTCTTTTTACTGCATTTTCTAATTGCTTATAAAATGAAGCCATTTTCTTACCATACATAACTTGATAATTCTTTTCTATAATATTATTCTTAAGTTTTTGAGGATATTCAGTATTTAATTCATCTTGTAATTTTTTAAACTCACAATTCTTATCATAAAGTATTTGAGAATGCTTAATATTGTATAAAAATGCAGTTGTATAGCCTATTTTTGCATTGCATCCTTTCCAGACCCAATTAATTTCACCTTCTACCCAAGACAAATCTCTATACATGAAATCTAAACATATACCGCTTTCCTTTAATATAAGTTCATCTCCATGTTCAAAATAATCATTTCCTATTTCAGAATAAGACGCATACTTATCAGCAAAACTTTTTCTTATATCAATATCAATCCTATCTTTAGAATACACATATATATCATAATCAGACATTTCATCATTAATTGAACTTGTTTTAGAACCAGACAACACTACCGCATCAACATCATTCCTATTTACTGACATATCAATATATGCATTTATAATATCATATACTTCCATAAATAAGCCTTCAATATTAACAATATATATAATAGCCTAAATATAATCGAAAAAATTAAAATAAATAATATAAAAAATAATTCTTATCTGCAGGTATAAAAATATACCGATAATTTTTAATAAAAAATAAGATTATTTTTATAATTTACGTATTATATAGTGGAAGATGTTATGTTAGAAAACCAAAAAAGCATAGAGGAACTAATAATGGAATATTTCACAGATATTTTTAGGCAAAAAAATCTTAATAAAAAAAATTTAACAATGTTTGATAAAATAATCTTAGATTCTTCAAACAATTCTGATAAATCAAATATCGATCATTTATTATTAGATGAAAAATATTCTATTATTAAAAATATTACTCATGACTATTTAAAAAAGTATTTAGAAATAAATGATATTATATGTTTTTCAATACCTAATGACAATTTTATATTGTATGATGAACAGGAAGAAGAAGAAAGCAAAGTTGTTGGATATAGTAAAAATATAAATGAAAAAACAATAAAATTAAATTATATAGATTCTGATTTGCCTGTATATTTAACATTTGATAATTCAAATATATATGTTACAGGAAATATTGAATGTATAAAAAATATTCCTTCAGAACTATGGATTATAAATCTTAAAACTAAAGATAAAAAAAGATTATGTGTGTTCAAAGGCACATTATTCTCAAATTATAATCAAGAAGATATTTTTTATGAAAAAAATAAAATTTTTATTATAAAAAAATCTACATAATAACAAAATTACGTATTTATTTATATATGTAATATTGTGAAGATATCTTCATATTCAAATATGAGTTATTATATTATGAAATCACTTAATTGAAGGTTATTATGAATCACCCTATAACTATATATATATCAGATCTATCAAGAAATGTAGATAAAGACAAAATATTAGAATCTTTTTCTTATATAATAAATCATTTAAGAAGAATTTATCCTAAAAGATTGGTAAAATTATACACCACATTATATACTGAGGCAGAAATAGCTATTTCAAAATTAGCCATAGAATATCAGCTGGTTATAGATATAATTACTCAAAACAAACTAGAAAAAGATAATAAAGATATAGAATTTATCTTAAAAAAATCCAATTCTAGTTTTATTATTGATGAAGATATTACAAATCAAGAGTTAATATCATTAATATCCCATAAAACAGATATATCCATATTTATAACAGACAGTAATACAAATATAGAAAATTACATAAACAATAATCATAAAAAGAAATATAATATACCAACATTATTACTTGAAAATTATTATAAAAATCCATTTATATTAAATATAGACACAAATAAAAATTTAGATGATATAAAAAAAAACTTATTAAATAGTATTAATAGTGATATATGTTCAAAAATAATAGGTGAAAAAATATATAAGAAAGCATCGTATTTCAGTATGACTGTTGCTTGGGTTATATCTTTTGTTTTCATATCAATACTTGGAATAATCGCTTGGAAAGATTTCTGTTTAAATGAATATAATGAAGATATAAGTATATTAACAGCATTCTATAAAACCTTACAAATATTCCAATTAGAAGCCAGTTTTGATATGGAAGAATTACCTCCGCTGCTTAATATAATCCGTTTTTTAGCACCTATAACCTTGGCTGGAGCATTATTCCAAATGCTTAAAAATCTTTTCTCGGATTTAATAACAAGAACTATAATTTCTATATTCTTTAACAACCATACAATAATATGCGGATGTAATACAAAATCATTATGCGTACTTAATGGAATATCTAAAGATAAAAAAATAGTACTTATATGTAATGAAGATGAAATAAATACTAAAGATATTTTTAATAAAAAAGTATTAAAATTAAAAGGTGATTACACTCAACCTTCTACATTATTTAATGCTGGAATATTAAAATGCAATGAAATATTTTGTATTTCAGAAGATGATGATAAAAATATAGAAACTATGAGTATAGCTGCTAAAATAGTTAGAACATATAAAATTAATCATAATATAGAATTAACTGTAGATATAGAAGATAATAATAAATATAAAAATTATGAAAAAATCAAACCTATATCTTATGACGGAGACCCTATTTATATAAGATTTTCTTCTTTCAAAAAAAATGCTATACGACTATTTATTGATAATATAGCTAAGTATTCTGTTGTAAGAAATATTCATATTAATGAAGGAAAAGAACCTATAATACTTATTTTCGGTGTAAATGATAATGTTATAGAAATAATAAGGGAATTAATACTTCTTGTAGTTGGTAAAGATAATAATATTAATTTAATATTTGTAGATAAAAATCAAGAATTTTATAATAATGTATTGATAAACAAACTTCCTGAATTAAGCAGAGTTGCAAATTTGCATTTCTTAGATTATCCTTCATTTATAAATAATGAAATTCCTGAAAACATAGCTAAACTATTAAAGAAATTATCTTCTTGTTTAATTTATGCTGAAAATGAAGAAAATTCATTAAATTGGGCAATAGAAACAAGACAAATTTTGTTCAAAAATCTATCATTAAAAGATGAGCCAAAAATATTTGTATATTTAGATTCAAAAACAAATATATTAGAGGCAAATCCTGAGCTATATAATAAATACTATAAGGTAGGAATAGATATATTTGCTTCTATGAATTACCTATCTTCTATAGATTATTCATTACAATATAACGATTTAGATATAATAGCTAAAAAAATACATTCTGAATATTGTAAAATGCCAACAGCTAATAATAATGGAATATGGAATACTTTATCTGAAGGAGAAAGAAATGATAACAGATATGCTGCCAGATTCCTTAATATTAAATTAGATTATATAGGATTATCAATATTAGATTTCAATGATAAAAGAAAACATACTCCTTTAAAAGAAATAAAAGATATAGATTTACTCAGAAGATTAGAACATAAAAGGTGGTATGTATCTAAAATATTATCCGGATTTGACAGTATAGGTTCTAATTACACAAAAGAAACTTTGAATTTCATAAAAACTCATATGAGGCTCCATAATTTACTTGTACCATTTGATGAATTATCAAATGATGAATTATACAAAGATTCTATGGGATTAATAGATATACCTATAGCAATTAACAATGAAGAATATCAAATGATTATAGAAGATTTAAATGATAATGATAAAGAATTTGTAACTAAATATTATATATTAGATGACAATTCTACAAATAGAAGTTTATCTACTGATTTTATCGTAAACTATGATTTGCTGGATAAGATGAGAGATATACTTTTTAATAATAAAAAATTAAATTCATTTATAAAATATAAAATAGGTAAAAATTATTAATTATGTGGGAAATATTAGATTTAATTGATTCTATTGATAGAAATCACAAAACGTATATATATAAGATATACTCTAAAGTCGGCAACTATGAAGATGCCAATGATATTATGCAGGAAATATATATAGAGCTATTAAATAAAATAGGAAATGGGTTTGAAAAAAACGGGTATGAAAAAATAGACGGCTATATATTTATAATGATTAACTCAAGAGTAAATGATTTCCTTAGAAGAAAAAACAATAAAATAAATACAAAATATGAATTACAAGAATTTAATGATGAACTCATAAATTTATCTATATCCGATAATGAAATAAATGATTTATATAAAGAGTATAAAGAAGGATTATTCTTATTTATTGAAGCCATAATAAAACAAAGTATGGATGTTGTATGCAGTAAATGCAATATGTGTAATGAAAAATTATCAAATTTAATAGAAGTAAAAAATAAATCTCATGAATATATAGATGACAGTTTTATTATATACAAAGAGTATGTTTTTTCATTTTTAAACAAAGATATAAAAATAAAAGACATAAAAGCTAAATATAATATATCCGATCATACTTTAGAAAAAATAAAATTAGCTTATAATAATAAAATAAAAAATTGTATAACCAAATTAAACCATAAAAACATATAAAATTTCTCTTGTCATATTATGGGGAGCAGCAAGATGACTGATAAAGAAATTATATACAATTATGATGTATTTATAAGCTATAGACATTTAGAAGAAGATAAGAAATGGGCTAAATGGTTATTAGAATCTCTTGAAACTTGGAGAGTACCTAAAGAATTAGTAAAAAAAGGTTTCCCTAATAGAATAGGCAGAGTTTTTAGAGATGAAGAAGAATTACCAAGCAGTTCTGATTTAAATAAAAGTATAGAAAAAGCATTAATACATTCTAAATATTTAGTAGTAATATGTTCTAAAAATACACCTGAATCTATTTGGGTTGAACGTGAAATAAAAATGTTCAAAGAACTTGGACGTTTCAATAGAATAATAGCTTTATTAATAGATGGAGAGCCTTATGAATCTTTTAATAAAGAATTAACATACATTGAAGAAAATGGTATTATAAAAAATATAGAACCTTTAGCAGCTGATGTTAGAAAAAGAAATGACCAAAAAGAAAAAGAAACTAAGCAAATAGCATTATTGAAAATATTATCCCGTATATTAGCATGCAATTTTGATGAATTAAGACAAAGAGAAAAATTAAGAGAAAAAAGAAAATTAAGAAATAAATTATTAATAACTGCTTCTCTTTTAATAATCTCAATATCTGCCCTACTATTCACTTGGGACTATAATAGAGTAAAAACAACTTATTATAATGACTTTGTATATCAGTATGGAATTCCAAAAGGTATAGGAAAACTCAGCAAATCTCAATATTCTAAAAGAACTGTCACATATATATTTGAAGAACAGAGAAGAACTTTAAAAAGTGTAAAAAGAGTTAATAGTTATGGAAGACTTAGAGATGATGAAAATAATTTTAATATAAGTATATGGATTCCTGAAATAGATACCAGAGGCGGAGTAAAACGAGTAGTATGTAAAGACCATAACAATAAAATAGTAATAATTAGGGAATATAGTGCTGATTTAAGAATCATAGAACTTCAAAACGAATTCAATCTTCCTTTTATATCTGGAGGAAATGAAATAGTAAGGTATGAAGTTTCTTATAATGATGATGGGTATGTAACTAATGAACTTTATTACAGAGATGCTTGGAATACACCTATATCAGACAAAGACGGATTTTATGGCAAAAGATATGAGGTAGATAATAACGGAGTTGTTACTGCTGAATATGGTATCAATTTTGACGGTAATGTAGAAGCTAATAATGAAGGAATGTATAAACTTCAATTTACTTATGATAATAATTACAATCTTACAAAAGAAGAACTAATTGATGAAAATAATAATTTGATTTATATAGGTACAAATTACGGATATTCCTATATAAAAAAAGATTATGACAAAAACGGCAATTTAATAAAAAAATCTTTCTTTGATGAAAATAATCAGAGTATAAAATCAAATTATTTCGGAAGTGCATCTTTAGTTTATAATATTGATAATAGAGGAAATATTACTAATATAACAAGCTATGATGAAAATAATAATTTATTTTTACAGCCACCAGTATACAGATCAATATCATATAGCATGCATAATATGATATATGATGATAAAGGTAATGTTATAGAAGGAAGTTTCTATGATAATAATACTAATAAATACATAACAGAATTAAAATATCATCAATATAAAATAAAATATGATAATAATGACAATATAATTCAAGAAAGTTATTATAATCAAAATAATAATTTAACAGCAACATATAATCAGTATGCTATTATAAAGAAAGAATATAATGACAATTATAATTTAATTAGAGAAAGCTACTACAATATAAATGATGAACCAGTATCTCAAATAGAAGAATATCATTTGATAGAATATAAATATGATAATTACAATAGAATAATCAATAAAAAATATTTTGATACTAATAATAAACTAATATTAAATAACGGCTATTGGGGAAAAGGAGGAGATTGCAGAATAAAATATGATAAAAAAGGGAATATTATAGAAGAAAGTTATTATAATGATAAGAATGATCTCATTCTAAATGAAAGAAATTATTCTGTAAAAAAAATTAATTATGATGAAAAAGGATACAAAATAGAAGAAAGTTATTACGGTATTAATGAAGAACCTGTTTATTCTAAAGAATATGTTTTTACAATTGACAATTATGTAAGCACCCATAAAACAAAATATGAGTATGATGATAAAGGAAATATTATAGAAAAATCATTCTATGATATATATGATAAACCAATGTTATTAACTTTAGATATATCCGACTCAATTGGAGAATTTGAATATATATTAGTAAATGCCTCTAAAATAAAATATGAATATTCCAATTCTATGCTAATAAAACAATCATATTATGGAATAAATGATGAACCTATAAATGCTTATGATAATTTATCTATTATAAAATATGAATATTTAGATTATGGATATATTACTAATTTAATAAAAAACGAAAATATAAAAATAAAGAATATCATAAAAAATTCTTTTTATGATAAAAACAATAATCCTATAATTCTAAAAAAAGAAAATTATCATTCTGAATATTACGGAAATAATAACAAATATTCAATACGTATTTACTGTGATACCAATAATAAATTAATAATAAATAACATATACAAATATGCATATAATATAACTGAATATTCATATACAAATAATATATCAATATCTGTTTCTAAAAACTTTGGAATAAATAATAATCCTGTATTAAATAGTGATGGTGTTTTTAAAATTATATATATAAAAAATTATCTTTCCAATACTATTGAAAACTATGGAATTAATAATGAACCTGTTATATCCAAAATTTTTAAATGTTTCAGACGTATAGAATTTTTTGATAATAATTATAAGCGTATGTATAAATATTATGATGTAAACAATGAATTAATATTTGATAAAAAATAATTATATACATTGATAATTTTTATAATTATGATATACTCTGCCATGTATATTAAAAAACTTTTAAATTATTAAAAAAGTATACAATATTATGTCAGATAAAGAAATTATATACAATTATGATGTATTTATAAGTTACAGACATTTAGAAGAAGATAAGAAATGGGCTAAATGGTTATTAGAATCTCTTGAAACTTGGAGAGTACCTAAAGAACTTGTAAAAAAAGGTTTCCCTAAAAGAATAGGCAGAGTTTTTAGAGATGAAGAAGAATTACCAAGCAGTTCTGATTTAAATAAAAGTATAGAAGAAGCATTAATACATTCTAAATATTTAATAGTAATATGTTCTAAAAACACACCTGAATCTATTTGGGTTGAAAGAGAAATCAAAATATTTAAAGAGCTTGGACGATTTGACAGAATCATCGCTTTATTAATAGACGGAGAACCGTATGAAGCATTTAATAAAGAATTAACATATACAGAAGAAAATGGTATTATAAAAAAGATAGAACCTTTAGCAGCTGATGTCAGAAAAAGAAATGACCAAAAAGAAAAAGAAACTAAGCAAATAGCATTATTAAAAATATTATCATGCATATTAGCATGCAATTTTGATGATCTGAGGCAAAGAGAAAAATTAAGAGAAAAAAGAAAATTAAGAAATAAATTATTAATAGCTTTCTCTCTATTAATAGTTTTAATATCTGCCATACTATTCACTTGGGACTATAATAGAGTAAAAACAACTTATTATAATAGTTTTGTATATCAATATGGGATTCCAAAAGGCATAGGCAAATTAACTAAATCCCAATATTCAAAACGCACTATAACATACATATTTGAAGAACAGAGAAGAACTTTAAAAAGTGTAAAAAGAGTTAATAGTTATGGAAGACTTAGAGATGATGAAAATAATTTTAATATAAGTATATGGATTCCTGAAATAGATACCAGAGGCGGAGTAAAACGAGTAGTATGTAAAGACCATAACAATAAAATAGTAATGATTAGAGAGTACAGTGCAGATTTAAAGATAATAGAACTTCAAAATGAATTCAATCTTCCTTTTATATCTGGAGGAAATGAAATAGTAAGGTATGAAGTTTCTTATAATGATGATGGATATGTAACTAATGAACTTTATTACAGAGATGCTTGGAATACACCTATATCGGATAATGAGGGATTTTATGGTAAAAGATATGAGGTAGATAATAACGGAGTTGTTACTGCTGAATATGGTATTAATTTTGATGGTAATGTAGAAGCTAATAATGAAGGAATGTATAAACTTCAATTCAATTATGATAATAATTACAATTTAATAAAAGAAGAATTCATAGATGAGAATAATAATTTAATTTATATAGGTACAAATTACGGATATTCCTATATAAAAAAAGATTATGATAAAAACGGCAATTTAATAAAAAAATCTTTCTTTGATGAAAATAATCAGAGTATAAAGTCAAATTATTTTGGAAGTGCATCTATAGTTTATGATATTGATAATAGAGGAAATGTTACTAATATAACAAGCTATGATGAAAATAATAATTTATTTCTAACTCCATACATTATTGATAATTATATTTCATACTGTATTCATAGAATGAAATATGATGATAAAGGAAATATAATAGAAGGTTCATTCTATGATGTAAATACAAATAAATATATAACAGGTGAAATATATCACAAATATAAAAGACTATATGATGATAATGATAACTTAATAGAAGAAAGCTATTATGATAAGAATGATAATTTAATTATATGTGATGATAATTATGCCATTTATAGAATAAAATATGATGATAAATTTAATGTAATTGAAGAAAGTTATTATGATACTAAATCTAAACCAACTATTCAATATGAATATTATCATTTAGTAGAATATAAATATAATCAATTTAATCAAATAACAAATAAAAAATATTATGGAACCAATAATAAATTAGTTTTGGGATTTTACGGATTTAATTCTAAATTTGCTGATACTAGAATAAAATATGACAAAACAGGCAATATAATAGAAGAAAGCTATTATGATGATAATAATAATCTTATACTAAATCAAAAAAATTATGCTGTAAGAAAAATAAGTTATGGAAGTCAGGGATTAAAAACTGAAGAAAGCTATTACGGCACCAACAATGAACCTATATTAATAACAGATCAATACAATTACTTTGATACAAATAAATATAAAGCTATGCTTCATAAAATAAAATATGAATATGATACTAAAGGTAATGTAATAGAAAAATCATTTTATGGAACTGATAATAAATTAACATTAGCAAAAATCTATGCTGCCCATATAAATGTGTATGAAACTACAGGCGATATTTCTTACATAAATGCGGCTAAAATTAAATATGAATACTCTAATTCTATGCTGATTAAAGAATATTATTTTGGCACTAATAATGAACCTATAAATGGCTTAGAAAATATATATGCTGTAAAATATGAATATTTAAAATACGATGCTGCTGACTATTTTATAAAGAATGACAGTATAAAAAATTTAAATATTATAAAAACATCATTTTATGATAAAAAAATGAATCCTATTATTGCAAATGAACTAAATTATCATAGCAAATATGAAGGTTCAAACTATAATAATGAAGTATATATTTATTGTGATACAAATAATAAGCTTACTATTAATTATCAGAATATAGCATACTCTATAAAATATTATTTAAAAGAAGGAACAAGAACTAGAGTAACAGAGAATTACGGTATTAATAATGAGCCTGTATTAAGCTATGAAAAATTCTTCAGACAAATAGTAAGATTTAATGATAAATATTATATTCACTCAATGGAAAATTATGGTACTAATGGAGAGCCTGTCATTGGAAGTAAAGGTTATTTTTATATGACAAATACCTATGACGATAATGTCAATTGGGTATCATTAAGACTTTATGGAACAAATAATGAATTGGTATTATCTAAAAAATTGAATTATGCTATATTTCTTATAGAATATGATGAAAACAATAGAGAAATAGCTGAAAAATATTTTGATACAAATGGAAACCCTACTATGAATACTATAGGATATTCCAGTTATAAAATAGAATATGATGATTACGGTGTTCCAACCACAAATTATTATGATGAAAAAGGAAATGTCATTAAAATACTTTTTTATGATGAAAAATAAATTATATATGGCAAATGGCAAATTTCAGTATTGGGTATTTGATGAAGGTAAATGTGCAGGTTTACAATACGAATATAACAATGCCAAAAGAAGCAAAATAACATATTTAGGAACAGATGAAAAACCTATAAATATTGCAAAAAATATATCCACTATAACATATGAGGATATACCTTTAGAAAAAATAAAAGATATAATCAATAACAAAGAAATAAAATGCAATAACTTCCAAAAAGAATCCTATTATGATGTTAATAACAATCCAATATTAGTAGACGGATACCATAGCAGTTATATAGGCAATAATAATGGAGAGAAAATTTCTATTTTTACAGGCATTAATAATGAACTCGTTATTAATACAAATATTCAATATGGATGTGCCTATTTAATATATAAATATAGAAATCCATTTACAAATGAAGATGAACTTACATATTATGATTCAAATAATAAAAATATGCTAAATAGTTTCGGATATTATAAACGTATCAATAAATATGATGATAAAGGTTTTAATATTATAAGCAGAGAATTTTATGATACTAATAATAATCCAACTTTTTTAGCTGATAGATTTTATAAAGTAGAATTTGATTATGACAATTTCGGTAATTTAATTAATGAAAGACATTATGATACTAATAATAATCTAATAATAGACAGCGTTGACAAATATGCCAGATCTCATAGAGAATATGATTCAAACAACAGAATAACTCAATGCGTTTTTTATGATTTAGACGGAAATCTTATTACAAGCAGATTCGGATATGCTAAATACACGGTAGATTATGATACTAATGGAAATTCTTATACAAACTTTTATGATAAAAACAATATATTAATTACTAAATAATAACATTAATAGAATTAAAAATAAATCATAAAAAAGTGAATTTTATTAAAAAAAATATAAAAAAAAACGTTTTTTCTTTAAAACTACGTATTTATTTATGTAAGATAATTAGTAAATATTTATTTTCTAATATCTATAATAAATAAGGAGCCATTATGATATTTACAGATGAAAATGGTAAAATTTATGAAATACCAGAAGAAAAATATTCAGAATTTAAAGTATCTGATGCAAGAGCAAGAGAAATATTAGAACATGTTAAAAAAGAAGTAGATTCTAATATTTCTAAAAATGATTCTGATGTTAAAGGTTATAATAATATGTTAGCATTTGCAGGTACATTAGATGCTAATGGTAAATTAAATACTGGAAGTGTACTACTTGTGGGAGAAAAACCTTATAGGGTTTCTGATACAGGTTGGAATCTATTAGTATAATAATTTTTATAAGGAGTAAACAATGATATTCACAGGAAAAGATGGTTCTATATATGAAATACCAAAAGAAAGATATGCAGAATTTGAAGTATCACCTCAAAGAGCTAAAGAAATTTTAGATATGGCTAAATCTATGAACAAGTCATCATCTAATAATGAAGTGGCAGGGTATATGAATGATACTGGTCAAGCTGTAGGTCTTGGACTTTATGCTGCATATGGAGTAGTTGCTGCTATTTCTACAATACGTACAGGAAATCAAGAATATATAAATCAATTTAATCAAACTGGTCAAAATATTATTAATAATATGAGAAGATATTAATCTATATATACAAAATATTTTAAGGAGTAAATAATGATATTTACAGATGAAAATGGTAAAATTTATGAAGTTTCTAATGAAAGATATTCAGAATTTGAAGTTAGCGGACAAAGAGCTTCTGAAATTAATGAAGAATTAAAACAATTTGTTTCAAATAATTCAGATAATAATGAGGTTTCTGGTTATATGGGAGGCCCGGCTTGTGTAGGTTTTACTCCAAGTACAAAAAAAGCTACAAAAGGAAGTCTTTGCTATAGCTTTGGTAGTGGTTTTAAGCAATATGACGGAAATAAATGGAATAAGATGTAAAAAGTATTTAAATTAATAAAAGGGAGAAAATAATGATATTTAAAGATGAAAGTGGTAAAATTTATGAAATACCAGAAGACAGATATGCAGAATTTGAAGTAAAATCAGAAAGAGCATCAGAAATACTTGCTGACATTAAAAAATGTATGCTAGAAACCAACAATATAGAGAATATAGAAGTAAAATCTTATCAGGATATTGTTGATAATCATTTAAAGCTTCATAATAAAAAACTTAATTCTATAGTTTTAATGACTGCAAATGATGGCGAGTATAAATCCGCATATATATTTTATTAATTTGAAAAATATTAATAATATGATTTTTAAAGATAAAAGATAAAGAAGTAAAATTTTACGAAATATCAAAAGAAATATATGCAGAATTTGAAGTATATGTTGAAGTTGTAAAAACTTCTTCAAACAATAATAAGATATTTGTTATTTTGTAATTCTAGCCTGTACAATTTGTAGTATAAGTGTATATATAACAAATAAAAGTTTATATTAATTTTATAAAAATATAAAATGGAGGATAAATATAATGATATTTACAGATGAAAATGGTAAAATTTATGAAGTTCCTAATGAAAGATATGCTGAGTTTGAAGTTAGCGGACAAAGAGCTTCTGAAATTAATGAAGAATTAAAACAATTTGTTTCAAATAATTCAGATAATAATGAGGTTTCTGGTTATATGGGAGGTATGTATTGTTCAGGTTTAGGTCCAAATAGACAAGTTAGAAAAGGTGCTACGTGCGAAAATTTTTGGGGCGGTTCTGTGCAATATGACGGAAAGAAATGGAGTAGAATTTAAAAATATTTAAATTAATAAAAGGGATAAAATAATGATATTTAAAGATGAAAGTGGTAAAATTTATGAAATACCAGAAGACAGATATGCAGAATTTGAAGTAAAATCAGAAAGAGCATCAGAAATACTTGCTGATATTAAAAAATGTATGCTAGAAACCAACAATATAGAGGATATAGAAGTAAAATCTTATCAGGATATTGTTGATAATCATTTAAAGCTTCATAATAAAAAACTTAATTCTATAGTTTTAATGACTGCAAATGATGGCGAGTATAAATCCGCATATATATTTTATTAATTAAAAAAAGGATTAACAATATGATTTTTGTAAGCAAAGAAGGAAAATTTTACGAAATACCAAAAGAAAGATATGCAGAATTTGAAGTAAATAGTCAGAGAGCTGCAGAGATTTTAAGTAAAATAAAAAACAAATCTTCAAATAATAATAATAATGAAGTAGCTGGATATTGGTATCCTACTGTCCACTACCAAACAGATTCAGGAAAAATAGTACCTTGTGAATATAACCGTGAGCGTAATGCCTGGTATTGCGATATTTAATTCTAAATTTTCAAATTAATTAAAAAGGAGAACAAAAATGCTTTTTACAGATAAAGATGGAAAATTTTACGAAATTTCCAATGAAGAATTTAAAAAATATGAAGTATCCCCTCAAAGAGCTAAAGAAATAATAGACACTATGAAAGATATTCTAGTAAAAAGTGGTAAATATACAGAAGCAGAAGTTCAAGGTTATAGTTATGGACAAGATTTAGCAAATATAGTAGGATCAGTAACAGTTGACGGTTTTAATTCTTCAAATGTACGTGCTATAATGGACTTTGGAAATACATATAATGTAGATACTATAAGAAATAGTATTAGATAAAATCAATCGTATTTTTTTAATTTCAAATATGCTCATAATTTTTCTGTATTAATTTATGGGTATATTTGATTTATATTTTAAATAGAAGGTATAATAATAAAATGGAAAAGTCAGATTTTTTTTCTTTAATTAAGCAAATGGATTTTGCTCTTTTACTTACCTCTTCAAAACAGGAAGAAGAATGTTTCAATAGAATAATAGAAACTGCTGTTTCTATCACAGATTCAGAAGCCGGACATTTATTACTATTAGATAATAGCAGTGAATATTTGGAATTAAAAGCATATAAAAGTTTAAATAATGAAAAAGTTGAAAATTTTAAAGTACCTATAGGTAAAGGTATAACAGGAAATGTATTTATATCAGGACAAGCTTTGAATATAGCTGATGTTTCTAAAAATAAAGAAATGTATAAATCTGTAAGTTCTGCTTTGCATGATACAGAAAATACCATTAATATACAAATAGATGATATAGCAATAGTTCCAATAAAAATAAAAGATAATGTTATTGGTGTTTTAGAAGTTATAAATAAAAAAGATGATACTCATTTCTCTCAGCTTGATATGCATCATCTATACTCATTTGCTAAAATAGCTTCTATTGTCATTGAAGATAATTATACAGATAGAAATATAAGAGAAATTTTTGTATCTGCTATTAAAAATTTAGAAGATGATAAAAAAGAAGAAATCAAACAAGATTTATCATCATATACTAATAATCCATTATTAAAAGAAAATTTAAAAATAGCTGAAATATTAAATAAAATAGGCGACATAGATGAAAAAGAATTAAATTTCTGCAAACTATTTTTAAGCAACTATCTATCCCATTTAGAAAAAAAATTATTAAGGAAATGATTTATGAGTTCTAATATTTTTAATATGGATAAATATGAATTCCTAAAAGGTTTAACAGGAAAAGGAGTTAAAGTAGGAATAATAGACAGCGGTGTAGAAGCATCTCATGATGTATTCAAAGGAAGTGATGTTATAAAAGGAGGAGTTGTTATAGAATATGAAAATGATGAGGTTGTATTAAAAGACTATAAAGGTTTTGATCAGTACGGACATGGTACTGCATGTGCCGGTATAATACATTCTATAGCTAAAGATGCTGAACTTTACAGTATACAAGTATTAGGAAATAAATTATCCGGAAAAGTAGATGTATTTCTTAAAGGATTGGAATGGGCTATAGAAAATGATATGGACGTTATAAATTTAAGTTTAGGAACAACTAATCAAACTTACAGCAGTAATTTTTATAATTTATTAGACAGGGCATATTATGAAAATATAACATTAGTTGCAGCTGCTAATAATGATCCTATACCAAGCATACCTTCTATACTATCACCTGTAATATCTGTTGAAGCGATAGCAAGTGATGATAAATATGAATTTTATTTTAGAAATAGTAATCGTATAGAATTTTTAGCTAGAGGAATATATATACGAGTACCTTGGGTAAACAATTCATATATGATGATGATAGGAAATAGTTTTGCTGCCCCTCACATTTCAGGAATAGTAGCACTTTTAAAAGAAAATAATAAAGATTTATCACCTTTTGAAATAAAAAGCATATTAAAAAACATAAGCAATAAAAAAGAAGACAATAATAAATAAAATGGAATCATATCATGAATAATAAAAAATATGGAATAAGCAAATTATTTCCTTTTTTAAAACCATATATAGTAATGTGGATTATAGTATTTATTTTTGCTGCGGTTATAACCTTATTAAATATATTACCTATTAACAATCAAAAATTAGCAATAGATGCTATAGAAGCAGGTAATAAAGAGCTATTATTTTACTTTGCAGGTTTAATGGCAATATTCATAATACTAGGAATTTTATTATCTCAAATCAATACAATATTCTACACTAATTTGAGTCAAAAAATATTATTGGATATAAGAGTTACTATATTTAATCATATAATAAAACTATCTCCAAAATTCTTTTCCACTTATGAAACAGGTTCTTTATTATCAAGAATAATGAATGATGTTGGTACTTTACAAAACTTCATAACTAATTCTCTTCTATCACCTATTTTAAGTTTATTTACATTTATAGGTGTTTTATTATATTTATTAAAATTAGATACAATGATAACTTTAATATCTATATCAATAATTCCAATATATATAGTCATTTATATACCTTTTAATAAATATGTAATGAAAAAAAATCAATTAGTTTTAGGCGATTATGATAATGTTATGAATGATTTGCAAGAAACTATATCTGCTGTAAGAGAAGTTCAAGTATATTCTAAAGAAAATGAGGAAACTGAAGAATTAAAACAACATTTAAATAAATTAATGGGATCTCAAAAACAACTTATTACAACCGGATCTTTAGGAAGTAATATCTTAAAATTCTTAACAGATATGATGCCAGTTATTTTATTAGTATTTTGCGGAAATTTTATTATACTTAATTTGTATGGAATAACAATTTCTAAATTTATAACTTTTACATCTTCAAACTCATTGTTATTATCTTCTGCTCTATCAATAGTAAATTTTTCTATGCAATACTATCAAATAAAACCTGTTATAACAAGGGTATTTGAGTTCTTAGATTATAAAGATGATAACATTAATTTATTTAATGAAGATTCTAAAAAAGATTTCACTTTCAATAAAGATATAGTATTTGAAAATGTATGTTTTGAATATAAGGAAAATTCACCTATATTAAAAAATATAAACTTTAAAATTAATAAAGGTGAAAGAATAGCTATAGTTGGTTCAAGCGGAAGCGGTAAAAGTACAGTATTAGGATTATTATTTGGATTTCATAAATTAAAATCAGGAAATATAAAAATAGACGGAGAAGATATATACAGCTATTCCCTTAAAGAAATAAGAAAAAATATTACATACGTAAATCAGTTTCCATATATATTTAATCGTTCTATATATGAAAATATAATATATGGAAATGATAATGTAGCAACAGAAGATATAATAAAAGTATGTAAACAAGCTAATATTTTTGATGATATATTAAAAATATTTTTCAATAGTCCTATATTTTCAGTACAAAATAATATAATATCTATAGAAGAGCTTGAAAACATATCGAATATATATTTATCAAATTTAGATAATTTAAAATATAAAGAATATATAAGAATAATAGAAAAAGAAGAAATGCCTGATTCTGTTACAGTGTTTGATTTTATCACAAGAAGCAGATTAAAAATGGAAAAGATTTCCAATAATTCAAATTTAGAAAATGATATTAGAAATGAAATATATAATTACATATTAGAAATTTTAGAATCAAATTCATTGACAAATAAAATATTTATGGCATCTTTACAATTCCAAGCAGGAGATAGAGGACGCAATTTATCCGGAGGACAGGCACATAGAATAGCAATAGCTAGAGCTTTACTTATGGATAGTCCTATACTATTATTAGATGAACCTACAACAGGACTTGGAAGAGGAGATGTTTCTATAATAGAAAAAACTATTAATGATATTGCAAATAGTACAGATAAAACAATTATTTTCGTTACACATGACTATTCAATAACAGATTCATCAGATATGATATACTTCTTTGATAATGGAAATATAATACAGTATGGTAAACATGAAGAACTTCTGAAAATAGAAGGGCCTTACAAAAAAGCATATTATACTGAAAACTTATGATTTACTATTGTCGCTTATAAAATATATAAATCCTTATATTATGAGTTATAAAATTCATAATATAAGGATTATGTTTTAAAAAGTTTATTGTTAAATTATTCTATGATATAGCTGTCAACTATTTCACCATAATAAGCAATATGATAATCTTTATTTGATCCATAGAAACTGCTGTCTACATCTTGAGGATAAAAAGATTTTTTTATAGCATCAGGTATTTGTAAATCATCTTGTTTTTGTTTGTATATAACTTTGCATTCAAGAGTTAAAGGCAATTCCTTTATTGAAGGTACTGAAATAATATTAGGTTCTTCCAAAGTTAAATTAAGTTCTTTTATTTTATCAGTATCATATCCGGATTTTGTACCGCATACCTTTATTATATTTCTATCTATATCGCTTGTAGGAATATTAACGCAAAACTCTTTAGTTTCTTCAAGCATAGATTTAGTACATCTGTTTTCTCTAATAAAAATTATAAATATATTCTTATTCCATTCTATACCCAAAGTTCCCCAAGAAATTGACATAGCATTTACTTTATCATTTGATTTAGTTGTTACAATAATTCCTTTTTTAGTTTCTTTAAGTATATGAGTTGCATAATCTAAAACATCTATTTTATTTTTCATTTTATTATCTCCATAAAATATAATTAATGATTTTACTAAAAATCATTTTATTTTCAAGTATAAGTAATATAAAAATCAATCAGTAATTAAAACTGCAGCACTTCTATTTTTATATAAAGCACAAGATACCAATAAAGTAACTACTTCGCTTATAGGCAAAACTAAAACCAATCCTATAAATCCAAATATGTTAGGCAAAGTTAATACCAATAAAATAGGTAAAATCATACTTCTTAAAGCAGCAACAATTGCAGAAGCTCCAGCCTTTTGAACAGAAGTATAATATGCACTCATTATAACATTGATTCCAACTCCTATAAATGTAGGTATGGAAGTTCTTACAAAAAACATAGCATCATCAAAAGTTTGAGCATCAACATCTTTCAAAAGCATATTAACTAGCAAACTAGGATTAATTAGAAGTATAATTGAAGCCAGTATTGATATAGATGAAATTAAAAACACTGATATCTTTAAAAAATCTTTCATTCTGTTTTTATTTCTGGCACCATAGGAAACACTTACTAAAGGTTCTAATGCCTCACCTATAGCATAAGCAAGCATTATAAAAAACATTATAGCATAATTGGCTACGGAATAAACAAGTATGCCTCTATTTCCTGAAATATTATAAGCTGTTATATTAAAAAGCCAAGGTATGAGTCCTGATGATACATTACTTAAAAATTCTGAAAAACCATTGAAAGCAGCTTTTAATATATATATCCAGCCTCCATAAATTTTTATTATTCTTAATCTGCAATTAGGTTTAAAGAAATATAATAATCCCATTATAAATGCAATTATCTGAGCAATAGCAGTAGCCCAAGCAGCACCAGCAATACCAAAATGAAATACTATTATAAAAAGCGGATCCAATACCATATTAACCAATGATGATACTATAAACATAGCGGAAGCAAATCTAGGAGAACCATTTAGCCTTACAAACTGACTTAAAACATAAGCCATTCCCCAAAAGAATGTAGCAAATAATACGCCTTCTATATAATCTAATGATAAATTATAAACTTCTCCATGTGCCCCAAATATAGGAAGTAAAGCCTCCCTAAATAAATATGATATTAAAAGAGGAACACTGGCTATTGTAAGAACCACTATTAAAGTTTGAGTGAATATCAAATTAGCACGTCTTATATTATTTTCTCCTATACATTTTCCTGCAAGAGCAACAGAACCTATTGTAAGCATTACATAAATACCAAATGATAATGCCGTTATAGGCCAAACAATATTAATAGCTGTAAATGCTTCTGCTGATATAAGATGTGCCACAAAAAAACCATCTACAAATACTGCAGCACTTCCCATTATCATACCTAATATGCTTGGTATGGCAAATTTAGAAAATAAACCTATACTGCTATTTTCTATTAAAGTTTTATTATTAAGTTCCATTTTTAATTCCTAAAATTAATAGCAAAATTACAATACAAATAAAATAATTAAATAGTTTTTTTAATAATTAATACTTAAACTAATAATCAATCCTATAGAAAAGAAAAACAGTGTGTTAAAGAAAATTTGGAGGATATAAAAATATCTATTAAAAGTTTAAATATATATAAACAAATAAACATTATATTACCCCCTATAAATAGTATGTTTTTAGACTAATTAATAGTATAATCGTTTTATTATTTAATGTCAAGATATCATCATTATAACAATATTTTAAGTAATAAACAATGAAA
>NZ_JAWLQI010000015.1:0-55883 GCF_036997785.1 Brachyspira pulli | reverse complement strand
TAAAAAATAGTATGTTTAAATGTTAAAGTAAATGAAGTCTTTTTTCTATAGATATTCCATATACTCTGTCATCATTTTCTTTTACAGATAATTCTACAGATTTATATATGAATTTAGTAGCTTTTTCTAAAGCATCTTTTATAGAATGACCATGTAATATATAACCTAACAAAGAAGAACCGAAAGCATCTCCTGTACCGGGTATGCTTATATCTATTTTAGGATAGTAGCTTGTTATAAACTCATTATTATCATAACATAAACAGCCGACTTTATCTTCTTTTGAAACGCTTGTTACTATTACAGTTTTTGGCCCTAATGTAGAAAGTTGTTTAGCCATTTCTTCAACTTCTTTTTCTGTATAACTTTTTGAAGGATCTTTATCTAATAATACAGCTAATTCAGTTATATTTGGAGTTACTATATTAGCATATTTGATAATATCTTTCATAGAGTTAACATGTTCATTTGACATAGAAGGGTAGAGCTTTCCATTATCACCAAGTATAGGATCTACTAAAATAGTATTAATATTAAAATGCTTTATTATATCTATTACTATAGAAGGCTGCTTTCCAGAAGATATCCAGCCAACATAAAAAGCATCGAATTTTGGATTTTTTCTTTTTAATTCATCAACAATTTTTTCTAATTCATTTGTAAGATCAAAAGCACAAAATGAATCAAAAGCAGTATGATTTGAAAGTATAACACTTACAAGAGGAGAAACTTTTATACCAAAATGTGACAATACAGGTATATTAACGGTTATAGAAGCTTTACCATACGAACATAAATCATTAAGAAGAAGTACATTTAAATTTTTATTATACATTTTTATTTAAAAATTATTAGAGATTCGCTATCAGCAAGAACTTTATAACCAGCTACTTGAGCAAAATATGCAAATTGGTCAAGAGTTACATCATATCTGTCTTCTATTTCTTTTTTTGTGACTTTCATTTTTTTACCGCCATACAAAAAAGAATTAAGTTCAAAGCCAGAAGTGCCAAATTTTCTCTCTATCTCTTTTTGGAATGGATTTTTTTTACCTCTTTTCATTATTTTCTCCAAAACAATATCGCATATTATAATATCATATAATTATTTTTTTTCAATGGTAAATTTTTAAATAGTTGTAATTATAATTTGAAAAAAGCCTATACATAATTATTATGAATAGGCTTTTATTTAATTTAATTATTGTTTAATTAATTCAATTGTAGTTCCATCTGGTTTAGTATATGTTGCTTTTGTCTTATCATTGCTGAATACTATTTTATGTTCTTTATTGCCATTTCTTGAAGAATATTGATATATAGTTAATGTATTTCCTACCATTACAGGAGTATAATTATCATATCTTCCAAGTGTAGTTATTTCTATTTTTTCAACTTTAACATTTAAAGTTGTAGATCCGTCTGCAGAAGTATATGTACCGCTATATGTACTAAAAGAATCATATCTTTTCAATGTTTCATACTGTAATTGATTATTAATCCAAGTATTACCGAATATTAATTTATAGTCTGAACCTCCAGCTTTATCATAAAAATGCAATTCCTCTTTTGTAGTTTTACCGCCTGTTTGTGTATATGTTATTATTAATACATTATTGCTTAATTCAACTTTTGAGTAATTTATTTTTAAATTCTCATCTATATATACTTGTCCTGTTGTATCTATAAGTATATAATATTTTTTAGTATTATCATAATCATAATAATAATAGTTTCCTTGATAAGTTATTAATTCTGTTATAGGTTCTCCAATTTTTGTTTCATATCCTACAGCTGGTTTTGCTTCATTATCTTTGTGGAATATTGCATTAGCAAAAAGATATATATTTCCGTCACTGCCGAAATTGAAAGTATACATTTCATCATTCATTTCATATCCTAAATTTGGACTGGAACCTTCTTTTTTACCCTCTATGTATATTTGAAGCTTATTTCCTAATAAAGTTTTCATTGTTGGTTCAACTTTTGTACCGTATCCATTGTATATTAAATCACTATCTATTACATATCTAATGTCAAGGCTGTCATCTTCATATTTTGAATAATAAACTCCATTATGTTTTTTTATATATTCAGATATTTGTTTTTCATCTGTTATTATAACTTCTTCAGGCTTTGGGTCAGGTTGTGGATTAGGATCTGGATTAGGTTTTGGTGTTGGATCTATAAAACTTCCGTCCCCTATATCTGGTTCTTGTTCTTGTATTATTGGAGATACTATATCAGAGGAACATGATATAAATGAAAAAGCAATTATTATTAAAGTTATTAACAAATTTTTAGTATTCATAATTATACTCCTAACATGAATAAATATACTATTTTTGTTATAAAAAGATTAGCTAAAAGATTAAGTATTACAGTATTTTTTAAAAATTTAATAGAGGTATTATTTTGAGATTTCATATTATTATATTAATTTACCTTTTATTATATATTTAAAAGGATATATAAAGTACATTAAAAGTCAATATTTAATATTTATTTTTTATGAACTATAATAGGTTTATTTATATATTTAACTATTTTATATTGTATTATTTAGTGTAAAGATATTAAAAAATATATGTTTTTTTCTTTACAATATATTGACATTATTTTTTTATTTGTTATAATACTTTCATACATAATCAAATACTCATGAGGGAGTAATTGGCGTATCTTACGCGGCAAAGTCAACATCGCAGCTCTTAATTGGTAGAGTTTGGCAAGCCTTAATTAATGAGACTCAAGTATAAATAAATCTTTAAGGATTAGTTTAATATTCTTTAATGATTTATTTATGCATGAGTCTTTTTTTATGCACTTTTTAAAAAAATAATTAAATGAGAGGTAGTTTTTTATGGACAGTTTTTTAGGAAGTAAAGATGATATTCTAAAGACCCTGAATGTTGATCCTAAAGTAGGTTTAACAGAAGACGGCAGAAAGAAAAGTTTAGAAAAATATGGTGCCAACAGTTTTACAAAAGAAAAAGGTGCCACATTACTTCAAAAAATATTAGAAGCATTAAAAGAACCTATGATATTAATGCTTATATTTGCAGGTATTATAGCTATAGGTGTGAATACTGTTGCTTATTTTAATGGAGGTCATGCTGACTTTTTAGAATGCTTAGGTATATTTTTGGCTATAAGTTTATCAATTACTATTACTATAGTGATGGAAGGTAAAAGTGCCAAAGCATTTGAGGCATTAAATAGTATTAATGAAGATATTAGAGTAAAAGTTATAAGAGACGGTAATATAGAAATAATTAATCAGAAAGATTTATTAGTAGGTGATATTGCTTTTATAGAAACAGGAAATAAACTTCCTGCTGACGGAAGACTTCTTGAAAGCGTATCATTAAATATTGATGAATCAGCTTTAACAGGTGAAAGTGAACCCGTAGAAAAAGATGCTGAAGCTTTATTATCTGATGTTAAAACTCCAGTAGCTGAAAGAATAAATATGGCTTATTCCGGATCATTTGTTACTACAGGTAATGGTAAAATGGTAGTTACATCTGTAGGAGATACTACAGAGTTTGGTAAAATAGCTAGAGAGCTTTCAAAAACTAAAAAGACTTCTACACCTTTACAAGAAAAACTTGCTCAGTTAGGTAAAAGAATAGCCATGTTCGGTATAACTGCTGCTGTAATAGTATTTATTATACAGGTAGTTAATTTTATAAGAACAGGAAATGCTAGTTTTGATACTATTTCAGAGGCATTCATTACAAGTATAGTATTGATTGTAGCTTCAGTACCAGAGGGACTTCCAACAATAGTTGCTGTTTCTTTGTCTATTAATATTATAAAAATGGCTAGACAAAATGCATTAGTAAAGAAGATGGTAGCTTGTGAGACTATAGGAAGCGTTAATGTTATTTGTTCAGATAAAACAGGTACTCTTACAGAAAACAAAATGACATTAAATAAATTATTTGCTAATGGTGAATACATAGAGCCTGAAAATATAAAGAATGAAAAGATTATAAAAAACTTTGCTATTAACTCTACAGCAGATGTTGATTATAAAGATGGTGTTGCTAAGTTCTTAGGAAACCCTACAGAATGTGCATTACTTGTTGCTGCTAGTAAATCAGGTTTTAATTATAAAGAAATAAGAGAAAAATCAAAAATTATATATGAATATCCTTTCTCATCAGATACTAAAAATATGACTACAGTTGCTAAAGTTGAAAATGAAACTATAGTATTTACTAAAGGAAGCCCAGAAAAAATAATGGCTATGTGCAGTATCAGTGATGATGAAAAAAAAGGAATTGAAAAAGCTATAGAACAATTCCAAAATGAAGCTAAAAGAGTAATAGCATTTGCTCATAAAGTTGTTTCTGATAATGTTGAAAATATCAGAGAAAAACTTGAAAGCGATATGATATATGACGGATTTGTTGCTATATCTGACCCAGTAAGAAAAGAGGTTTATGATGCGGTTGATCAATGCAGAAGTGCAGGAATAAACATAAAAATGCTTACAGGTGATAATATTGTAACTGCTACTGCTATAGCTAGAGAGTTAAAGATACTTAATGAAAACAGCATTGTTCTTGAAGCAAAAGACATTGATGCTATGGACGATAATACACTAAAACAGAATTTAAGTAAGATATCAGTTATAGCTAGAAGTACCCCTACAGTAAAAATGCGTGTAGTTAATGCTATAAAAGAAATGGGTAATGTTGTTGCTGTTACTGGTGACGGTATTAATGATGCTCCTGCTATTAAGAATGCCGATGTTGGTGTTGCTATGGGTATAACAGGAACTGAAGTATCAAAAGAGGCTAGCGATATAGTTCTTCTTGATGACTCATTTGCTACTATAGTAAAAGCTGTTCAGTGGGGCAGAGGAATATATGACAACTTCCAAAGATTTATACAGTTCCAGCTTACAGTTAACTTAGCTTCTGTAGTAGTTGTTCTTATCTCTACATTAACAGGATTAAAATCTCCATTTTCTGCTATACAGTTGTTATGGATAAACATTATTATGGACGGACCTCCAGCTATTGCTTTAGGACTTGAGCCTATTAGAGATAACTTGATGAAAAGAATGCCTACAAAAAGAAATGCAAGCATTGTATCTAAAAAGATGATATTCAAAATAGTATTTTCAGCTACTGTTATGATTACATTATTTATGCTTCAAAGTAAATTAAATATACTTAATGTTGCTGAAGCAGAACAGTCTACTGTACTATTTGCTATGTTTGTAATGTTCCAGATATTCAATTCATTTAATAGCAGAGAATTAGGATTCGATAGTGTATTTAAATATTTTTTGAATAATAAGTTAATACTTTTAAGTATGGGAGTTACTTTTATATTACAAATATTGGCAACTCAATATGCCGGCGGATTCTTCAATACTGTACCTTTAAGTGTAAATACTTGGTTAAAAATTATTGGAGTTTCTCTAATTGTTATTGCTGTTGCTGAGGTTTTTAAAATATTTATGAGATTATTAAAAAAATAATTTGGATAAATTTATATTAAAATATTGAAAATAATTCCGAATTTATATATAGTATAGAAATTAAAAAAGTAAAGAATAGAGTATGAATTATAGTATTTATATTATAGTATTTATATGTGTATTTGTTACACTATTGCTTATCTTAAGGAAAGTATTATTTGGCAATAAGCATTATAAAGGTTCTGATATGGATAGGGTTGATGACCTTATTGCAGAAGGAAAAAATGATCTTGCTTTATTAAAGCTAAAAGAAGTTTTAGCAAAAGATAAGTCTGGAGTAAAGAGAGCTAAAATACATACTATGATAGCTAATTGTTATGCTAGAATGGAAGAATATTCATTTGCTATAGTTGAATATAGACATGCTATAGATGATGGAGATAAGGATCCGGAAACCATTTTGGCATTAGCCAGAGCTTTATGTAAAATAGATAAAAAAGCTGAAGCTTTAGCTCAATATCTTACTTTATTAAAAATAGAAGATTATAGATTAATAGTTGATACTGAGGTAGGTGCTATATATTATGAAAATAGGCAGTATGATACAGCAGTAAAATATTTTTCTGATGCATTAGATATTCAGCCTAATAATTCGGAAGCTTTAAAATACAAGGCTTTTTGTTTTGTTAATTTAGGTAACTATAATGAAGCTATATCCATGATGAATACAATAGCTAAAAAATTCCCAGATGATGCTGCATTAAATTATAATTTGGGAAGAGCTTATAAAGGCAGAGAGGATTATAAAACAGCTATTAAACATTATGCTATTTCATATAAAGATAAAGAATATTCTGTAAAATCATTATATGAAATGGGTCTTTGTTATATTAAACTTGAGAGCATTGAATCAGCTATAAAAAGTTTAGAAAAAGCTATAAGTTATGAGAGTTATGATAAAGACTTAAATTTAGCAATACTTTATACTCTTTCTGAATGTTATGATATAGTTGGAAATGTTAATAAATCTATTGAGATATTAGAATGTATTATTGTATTAGACCCTAATTATAGAGATGCTAATGAGAAACTTAATAATTATAAAGATTCAAGATATAGTGAAAACATTAAAAAGTTTTTCAAATTGGAGGGAGAAGAATTTATCAATGTTGCTTTAAAAGTTGTAGCAAGTATAGGTCTTATACCTTATTCATTAAAAACTACAGATAAAAAGTATTTGATAGTATTTGCTAAAGAAAGCAATAGTGCACATGCTCCAAAAAAGGTAGTGTATTTTAGAACGTCTTACAGCCCTATATTTAATGATGAGCTTGTATGTTTATATGAATATTCTGTAAGTGCTAATATTCCTAATTCTATACTTATAACTTGTGCTATGGTTAGCCCTGATGCTATAAGATATGCTGCTATGTCAAGAATAGATATAGTTGGTATTAAAAGATTAGAAAATTTAGTAGAGAAAGCAGCTCTCACTAATTTGCCTGTAGGTGTTACAAGGACAGAGGAAAAATTAAATTGGGTATTATAAAAAATAATATTTAATTTTTGATTGATAAAAAAGCAATAGGCTTGAATAAAGTCTATTGCTTTTATTTTTTATATATTATAATATCTAAAACTAATCATAATAAAATATTTAGGTTTGAACTTAATGAAAAAGGTACAAGATTTTTATTTTAAAAAAGCTAAAGAAGAAAATTATAAAGCTAGAAGTGTTTTCAAATTGGAAGAAGCACAAAATAAGTTTAAGTTTATAAAATCATCTGATAGAGTTCTTGATGTGGGCTGTTCTCCGGGATCATTCAGTCAATATATGCTTAATAAAATTTTGAAAAGCGGTTCAGTTGTAGGAGTTGATATACTTCCTAATTCTTTTGCTCATCAAAGATTTACTTTCATATTAGGTGATATAAAGGATATGGATAGTTCTACTTTTGACAATGTTGAATTTGATGTTGTTGTAAGTGATGCCATGCCTAATACAACTTCTGATAGAGAAACTAATCATTTTAGGTCAATTGCTTTATGCAGAGCTATATTTAATTTGGCTAAAGACGTCTTAAAAAATGAAGGACATTTTTTTATAAAGGTTTTTGATGGTAAAGATTTGCAGATGTTCAAAAAAGAGCTTTCTGAATATTTTGAGTCTGTAAATGTATTTAAGCCTAAGAGTTCAAGAGATGAAAGCAGAGAAGTATTTTTATTTTGTAAAAGTTTTAAAAAATTATGATTAAAATATTAGTAGGATAATAAATAATGAAAAGAGAATTTGCTTTAGTATTAGAAACATATAATAATAATATAGCCAAAGTTGAATTACAAAGAGGTTCTAGTTGTGATGGATGCACTATATGTTCAAGAGGAAAACCTATTGTATTAAGGGCTTTTAATAAAATAAACGCTAATAAAGGAGATAGTGTAGTAATTGAAGTTGAAGAATTGAAAAGGGGTACTAATTTCTTTGTTTATGTTATTCCTTTGATATGTCTTATAGCAGGTTATTTTATAGGGGAGTTAGTATCAAAACTTATTAATATTTCACACAATCTTGGGCCTATATTTTCATTCATTGTCTTTTTTATATATGTTATTTGGGGAATACAAAAATTGAAGAAAGACAATAAAATAATAGCTAATATTATTTGTAAGAATGACGTTATAAAAGATAATAAAGAATAATTTTGTACAAGTTTTTTAATAAAGGTTTTTTATATTATGAAAAGAATAATACCTACTACGATTATAATTGTAATTGCGGCAGTTGTAACATACCTTTTTGTTGCTAAGGAAAAGCCATACGATGAGCTTTATACTATAGGAGTTGATGCTGTATCTTCAGTTAATAAGGTTACAGGTTTAAAAGTGCATCCTAGAGAAGATATTTCAGAAGGCGGTGATATAAAAATATTAACTTTTCATAATGTAGATGATGTTATGAGTTATAGTGTGAAATATGCAAACTACTTATGGAAAAATGAAGGCTATTACATTACAACTAATTATAATTTTGGAAAGTCGCCTGATGGAAAAATAGAGCTTGCAAAAAATTCTGCAGATAAAGGCAGAGTTATTAGAATAAATGTTGATTGTTATACTAATGATTCTTTTTCTGTTGTTATAAGTTTAATTAATGGAAGTTTAATGATTAGAAATACTAATGAGTAATAATTTTTTTATTTATTATTACTCATTAGTTATATATGAAATTTAAATATTATCCATATTGAAGTTAAGCCATGCACCTAATTCTTTAAATGACTGTTTTTCTTCGTCGTTATTGAATTTTATGTAACCGCTTCTATATTTTAGAAGTATTTTATAGAATATATTTTCAAATGTATTTCTGTCTATAGGCATATCGTTATTAGATAAGAATTTAATATCTCTAAGAAGATCATATATGATTTTAGCATTTCCTGTTTCATATAAATCATTCAAGGCATTTTTGATATTATCACCTATCAAACTAGATATACCGCTGTTTGAAATAAATATACCAGCATTTCTAGCATCTTTTAAATTTTCAGATACTTCATCGTAAGCATCTCTGCCTCTATCAGTTATTTTTTCTCTAAGTATAGGAGATGCCATAGCACCCATTATTCTTCTATAGTCATAATCTGGTGTTATGCTGTTTAAATTGAAATATGTGAATAATTTTCTATACTCAGGATATATTTGATGCATTAACATATCAAGTTTTTTTATGTCTTCTTCAAATAAACTATCAGCCAATTTATCTCTTATATCAGAAGTTAAATCTTTTAAATACATTGTATATGCTGTGCTTTTATCTAAAGTTTCATAAGATTCAGAAATTTGAATTTGGTTTTTAAATTCATGATTTTCATGAAGCATGTTAACTCTAAAGTATATATTAGCATCTATATTATCTATTAATATACCTTCAACATAATGCTGATCTATTTTTGTTGATTTTATTTCATGTTTAAAAATATTTATATCACTATCTTTATAATTGCTTGATATGAGATTAAATATAAAATAGTTTATTACGTATAGTTTAGTAAATACATCTACTTTTGCTTCTTTTTCATAAAAATATCTTGCAGTATGATGTTCTGGTTTATTGCTTATAGATCTTTCTAAAGCTGATAAAAATTCCTTATGAGCTTCATTAACAAAGTCTACATTTTTATCTTTTACTAATAGTCTTGCATAGTGGAAAGACTGTTCTGCATACTGCATATTTTTTATAGGTTCTAATCTTGATACATCTTCAAAGAACCAACCGCAGGAAGTATAAGCAAATAAAGAATATTTATATGATTCCATTAAAAATACAAATTCTTTGAATGATATATATTTACTGCATATTTCGTATAAATCTTTAGCATCTAAATCATTATACATAGCACGTACATATTCTTCTCTTAAAGAATTTCTAGTTTCATCTGTAAAGTCTAAGAATGTTTTAAATAGTTTATCCTGCATTTTTCTCAAGATATCAAATGCTTCACGTAAAGGGCCTCTCCAAGATAAATCGCATCCGTCCCAACCGCCGCAGCCGCAATTACTTCTCCATCTTTCCACACCATGTGAACAGCTCCAAGAAGTTCCTCTTCCGCCTTCACCATGATGAAGTATAACTTCTTCCATAGGAGGATACATACTTAAATAATGTTCATAGTTTGTCGGAGTAATATTATCATAATAAACATTTTCTTTAAAATATCTTGCAAGACACATATCAGCAAATGGTTCATGGTGTCCGTAGCTTTCTCCGTCAGTTGCTATATTAACAAGTCTTCTTTCTCCATAAGCATTTCTTATTCTTTCAGCAAGTTTATCAGAAGATGTTAATAAATGTTCAAATGCTATAGCTTGAGAAATATAAGGATCATAGAAAAATACTGCAACTCTTTTTCCATTATGTCCGTATAACCAATAAGGTTTTGAAGTATCTATTTTTCCGCCTGAAACATCTTCAGTTGTGATATTTTTTACATAATGAGCTTGATAAGGAGATAATATAGTAAATTTGACTCCGCAGTCGTATAAAGCATCAACTACATCTAAATTGATAGCCGTTTCTGAAAGCCATATTCCGCTGGATTTCCTTCCAAAATATTTTTCAAAATTATAGAGTCCCCATTTTATTTGAACTCTCATATCTTCTTTTTTTGCTAATGGAAGTATTATATGATTATATACTTGAGCTATGGCATTACCATATCCAAGTCTTTCTCTACTTTTTTTATCAGCTTCTATTATTCTGCCTAATAAATCGGTTCTAGTTCTTGCTATATAATCAAGCAGAGTGGGGCCGAAGTTAAAACTAATATATTCATAATTATTAGACATATCAAGTATTCTGCCGTATCCGTCTAATATTCTTGAGTAAGCATTAGGACTGTAACATTCATTAGTAATTCTTTCATTCCAATCATGAGCCGGAGATGCACTAGCTTCTTTTTGAATTTCTCCTAAAAAGGGATTTTCTCTAGGAGGCTGGTAGAAATGTCCGTGCAATATCAAATATCTCATATTATTTCCTATAATCTAATAAAAATATATTCGATTATAAATAATTTAATGATATTTGCAAGATTTTTTTATGTAATATTATGATTTTTTATTTCCAAATTTATTAACAGATTTTGTTAATATACTTGACATTTAATTACAGTCTAATATAATATGTAATAATTATAAATTTAAGGAGCCATTGATGAAAAGGGTTGTATTAGTAGCATTATTATTTTTATTGACATTGAGCACTTTTACATACGCTGTAGATAAAAAATATATTCCTAATAATGTTGATAGTGTTGTTTCTCTTAATGCTGAATTATTATCGCAAAAAGCTGAAATTGATTTACAACAAATTCTAAATCAATTATTTATGCAAAAATATGCTGATAATTTCTTAGAGTATAGAGATGATCCATTTGTTGCAGAAGTTATGACAAATAAATTGAATGAATACATTGATTTTTCTAAACCTGCTAAAGTAGTTTCTTTCAATGGTTATCAGCAAATGTCTGTAATATTAGATGTTAAAAATATTACTGAGTTAGATAGAGTAATGATAAAAATAGCTAGCCAAGAAGATAAGCTTGTAGCTTTTTCAGAGAATGCTGAATACAGATACATAATGTTAGATGAATACAATTTAATTTCTTGGAATGATGAAGTTTTTACTGTTACTTTGAAATTAAAAGGCAGTTATTGGTATGATGAAGAATTAAATAAAGAAGATATAACTTCTATAGCTAATTATATATTTGTTAATAATACTCCTTTAGAAGATGAAAAATTTCTTTCATTAGAAAATGAAACTAATGATAGTTATGCTTGGGTTAATTTGTCTATATTGGCTGATGAAAATGCCAGCTTTTCTAAATTCTTATTGGGAAGAAGTTATGACAGCATACCAAAAGAAAGTTATAAAGATTCTATTATAACTACAAAAATAAATTTCACTAATGGCGAAGCTGAAATGATATTTGATAGTTATGCACCTAATTATCCTTATGATATAACATTATTGAAAAAACAATTAGCTGATAATATATATGGATTTGTTAACGGTGAAAATAATTATGGTTTCTTATCTTTATCTTTAAATACTAAGGAATTAGCAACTCATATGAAAAATGTTTTTTCAAATATGAGAGGTTTTAGTTTAGCTGAAGATTTGAAAACTTTAGAAAAATATGGTGTAGATGTTTATAAATTTATAGAGATATTTGGAGGAGATATATTCTTCTCAGTTTGGGATAATGGCGAAGGCGATGAAAATATGCCTGCTTTATTATTTTCAGCATCAATAGCTGATGTTGATATGGCTAAAATAATATTAAAAGCTTTATCTGATAGTATTAATAATGATATTTATATTGTTGATGGTTATGTATGTTATATAAAAGACTCTATATTATATGCTTCAGATAGTGAAGATGTTATTAATTCAATAATAAATGGCGAAGCTCCAGCTACTAAATTAGATGAAAATAAACTTAATTTAGCAAAAAATAACACTATGTCTATATATTTAGAGTTTAGTCCTAATTTATCTTTATATGGTGTTGGTGATGAGTATACTGAGGCTTTTGAATCAATGTACTTTACATCTAATATATTAGAAGCTAATCATACACAGATGATTTTAAAAGTTACTACAAGAGATAAAGAAAGAAATTCTCTTGCTGTTATGAAATCATTTTTCGGACTTGAGTAATTAGTTGCAAATGAGATTAGATGAGTATGTTCACCAAGAAGGATATACAGAAAGCAGATCTAAAGCACAAGATATAATACTTGCAGGGTGCGTATTTGTTAATGGAGTTAAAGTTACTTCTAAAGCACAGAAAATAAAAGATACTGATACTGTAGAAGTTGTGCAAAATATCAAATATGTATCCAGAGCAGGTGATAAATTGGAGAAAGCTTTTACAGAATTTGGTATTTCTGTAGAAAATAAAATATGCTTAGATATCGGAGCTTCTACAGGCGGTTTTACAGATTGCCTGCTTCGATACGGAGCTAAAAAAGTATATGCTTTAGATGTTGGACATAATCAGCTTGTATATAAATTACGTAATGATAGTAGGGTAGTATCTATAGAAGATTTTAATGCCAAAGATATTAAAAGAGAAATGTTTAATGATATTATTCCAAGTGTTATAGTCAGTGATGTTTCTTTTATATCAATATCAAAAATAGCTCCTGTAATATATAAAGAATTATATGATTTGGAATTCTGGGTTAGTTTAATAAAACCGCAATTTGAAGCAGAAAAAGGCGATGTTTCAAAAGGCGGTGTTATTAAAGATGATAATCTAAGAGAGAAAATAGTAAATACTGCTGTAGAGCGAATTGTTTCTTTGGGGTTTACTGAACTTCACAGAACAGTATCCCCAATAAAAGGCTCTAAAGGAAATATAGAGTATTTATCACACTTTATTATTTAATTATTTTCTATTTTGTATGAGTTTCTTTGTTTATATATTTCATATTCTTTATAAAAGTCATCTATATTATTAATGGCAATATACTCTCCATCTAATATAGTCAATCCTTTTATTTTTGATATTTCATTTTCTATATTAGGATTATATTCTACTCCTATCATAGTGCATATATCATTTATATTGTAAGGGAATTGAATTTTATTTAGTGTTTTAAACAATAACTCATTTTTTATTAGTGCTTCTATTATAATAACAAATTTACTTACAATATTATTGGCATTGAATGCTCTTATTCTTGATATTGTACTATATATACGCATACTCATCATTTTTACATAATAGAGTCTTAAAGTTTTATCGTATTGTACTAAATTCATAGCATCTTCTTTTTTTATTAATTCTATAATTGAGTCTTGAAGAATTATAGCCGTTGTTGAAAGTGATTTATTTTTTGTAACAGGAGTATATCCATTAACAACATCGTTAGTTGATAAAATTCTTCTAGTTACAAGTTTTGAATCGAATATATTGTATATCCCAACTTGTCCATGTTTTATAACATATAAATTATCAGTTCCCTGAAGTTCTGTATAAAGACAAAAACCTTTTTTATATTTATAAATATTGTTATCTAGCTTTTCAGGTTCTTCAGCAGGCTTTACTTTTTTTAATATATCATCAATTTCTTCATTTTCAATATATTTCTCAGGGTGTAATTCTTTATATTTATTATATGTTTTGTATACTACATCATCATAGCCGCTTTTAAAATATATTTTTAACATTTCTAATATATTATGTTTATGGCTATGATTTCCATAATAAATTTTATTTTCCTTGTGTAGGAAATAATAATATCTTTTTAGCCATCTTTCTATATTAATCATTAGATAATCATATATTTTATTTATAAGACTTAGATTATCAATTTTTTCTATTTCATTGATATTTAATTCAATGACTTCAACATCTTCTAAAGCCTTTACTGTAGAGAAATATGGTTCATTTAATACAGCATTGAATAAGCCTATGATTTCTCCTTCATTATATTTTATAATAAAATTATCAGCAAAGTAACTGTAAACGATTACACTTCCTTTTTTAATTATATAGAATGTGTATTTTGGCTCTTGACCTTCTATAAATATAGTTGCATCTTTATTAAATTTAATAGTATTGTATTTTAGCATAAATAATCCATTGAGTAGCTTATAAATATTTTAATACATTTATAAACTATGTCAATAATTATTTTTTTGATATTCATGATATTCTTTAAAGAAATTATTAATATTTGTGATTTTTATGTTTTGATTTTTTATTAATTCTATAGAGTTGATTTTTCTTATATTGTTTATGATATCTTCTTCTGTTAAATTAATAGATTTTTTTATGTCTTTAACTGTATGAGATAATAAAATACTTTCAGGTTCTTCAAATAATATTTCGATTCTTAATATAGAATATATTACCATAAAAATTTTAAGTACTATATTTTCTTCTTCCATTGATTTCATTTTTAAAAGTATAGTAACAACCTTTACAGCCATCATTTTTATATTATATGCTCTTAATTGCTTATCTTTTATTAGCATTTCTAAAAATTCTTCTTTACTTATGACTTTTACATAAGTAGTATCTATAGCTATAGCTGAAGTTGATAACGGTTTATATTCTAATTTTGGCTCATACCCATTTAATATGTAATTTTTTTTATATACATCTTTTAATAGAAGTTCTCCATTTATTATATTATATATTCCTACTTTACCAGACATTATAATATATAAATTATTACTTGGTTTTAATTCAGTATAAAGACATGCACCTTTTCTGTATAAAAAAATATTATCACTAAATTTTTTTGGAAGAGGCATTGGAGTTAATTTTGAGAATTCTTTTTTTGCTTCTTCTATGTTTTCAGCATAATTCATGAAATCTTTTATGTATTCATCATATAATTTATATGCTGCATCATGAAAGCCATTTTCTAAATATATATTTGCCATAGTAAATAAACTTTCTTTATAGTATAAATCTACTTTGTTTTTTACTACCATAATATAATACCTTGATAGCCATGTTTCTAAAGTTGTGTTAAAATAATCATATATCTTTTTTATTAAATCAATATTTGTTAAATTTTTTATATCTGATATATTTAGTTCAATAACTTCAACATCTTCAACGGCTTTTAATGTAACGAAATAAGGTTCATTAATAGCTAAATTTACTAAACCGATAATAAAACCAATATTATATTCTCTATTATAATTTTTTGAATGGTTTGAGTATGATATGACTTTTCCTTTTGTTATTATGTAAAATACATCAAGCGGATAATTGCCTTCTTCATATATCAAAGAGTCTTTTGGAAATCGTATCGTTCTGTAATTGTTCATCTCTAGTAAATCATTATATAATTATCTTTTCACGATTTATTATAATAATTTTTTGAAAAAATACAATCAATTATTTTAGCATATTATTATTTTTCAATTTTTATTGGTTTTTAATCAAATATTTTTTATTATATTATATATTTTTTGTATTCATCGAAATAGCTTTGGAAATTAGTGATTTTTATATTATTAGAAGCATCTACTTCTACATATTTTATTTTATTTAATGTTAATATTATTTTATCATTTTTTATATCTAAATTAAGTGTATTTTTTAAATCATCTATTGTATAAGATAGTTTTACTACTTTAGATTTATTAAATAATGTTTCTATTTTCAGAATAGAATATAATAATATTATCAGTTTTATATCTAGTTTATCTGTATTAATTGCTTTAATTTTTAAAGTAGCATTATTTATTTTTGTTGCTGTTATTTTTATATAATTAACTCTAAATTCAGGATCTGTATTGATTATATTTATTAGAGTTTTTTTATTAATTATTTCTATTACAGAATCTTCAAGTATTATTGCTGTTGTAAGAAGCGACTTATATTCCAAAACTGGCTGATAACAATTAATGACATATCCGGCAGGATAAATTAATCTTACTGTTTGTTTTGAATTTACTATACTATAAATACCTATTTTACCAGATTTTATAATATAGATATAATCATTCGGATCAATCTCAGAATATAGACAATATCCTTTTTTTATTCTATATACATTATCTGAAATTTTTTCAGGTTTTTCTACTGGTCTTATATGTATAATTAATTTTTTAGCCTTATCTATATTGGTATCATCTTTAAATGATTTTATACAAGTACTACATATTTTATAAGTAGCATCTTTAAAATTATTGTCTTTATAAATATTGGCCATAGTTAATATATCTTCTTTATTATATAAATCTACTTTATTTTTTGTTATTTTTGCATAATATCTGCTTAGCCAATTTTCTAGTATAAATGATAAATAATTAGAGATTTTATTGATAAGATTATAATTATCTATTTTGTTTATGTTTGCTATTTTGATTTGTAATAATTCAACATCCTCTAATACTTCAACAGTAGAATAGTAAGACTCATAAGTTATAGATGAAATTAATCCTATAATATCGCCTTCTTTGTAAGTATTTGTGTAATTTTCACAAAAATGATTACGGGCTAATACTTTTCCGCTAAGTATTATATAAAAATACTCTTTAGACATTTCACCAGCTTTAAAGATAATGGTACCTTTATTAAATTTGACTTTTGCGTATTGTTCCATAATATTCTATTATTGATGATATATTATAATTATAATGTACAATATAATTATGTCAACTATAAAATATATACAAAATCAATTTTTTCATTCATTATAATGTGTAGCTTTCATATTCTTTAAAGAATTTTTCTACATTATATATGGTTATATTCTTGTAATTATCCAATTCTACATATTTTATCTTTTCTAATATTAGATATACTTCTTTTGGATCTATTTCCACATGCAGCATATTGGTTATATCTTCTATTTTATATGATGATTTTACTGATTCTTGTTTTGTGAATAAGGTTTCTATTTTTAGAATTGCATATATTAGTACTATTAGTTTATCTTTTATTGATATTTTATTTAAAGCTTTAATTTTCAGTACTACATTAATGATTTTTATAGAACTCATTTTGATATATTGTATCCTATTTTCTACATCATTATATAGTCTTTTTATTAAATCTTCCGGATTTAGAATTTCTATAACAGAATCTTCTATTGCTATTGCAGTTGTAAGTAACGGCTTATACTCAAGTACAGGATTCCCTCCATTAAGAATATATCCAGCAGGATAAATAGCTCTGGCAATAAGTTTAGAGTCTAGTACAGTGTATATTCCAACTTTTCCAGATTTTATATAATATATTTTTCCAGTGCCCTCTAATTCAGAATATAGACAATAACCTTTGTTCATTTTATAACAGTTTTCTTCTACAAGAGTAGGTTTTTTGGCATGCCCTATATTTTGCATGAATTTTTTAACCGCTTTAATATCGTAGGCTTCCTCATATAATTTTATATAGTTTGAACAAAGTTTATAGCTAGCATCTTCAAAATCATTCTTTTTATATATTTTAGCGAGAGTTAATATATCTTCTTTATTGTATAAATTAATTTTGTTTTTTGTGATAATAGAATAATATTTACTGAGCCAAGTTTCTAATATGAAAGATAGGTGATTTGATATTTTTCTTATTAGATGTTTGTTATTTATTTTACTTATGTTTTCTATTTGTATCTGCCACAGTTCCGTATTTTCAACAGTTTCCATATTCGAGTAATACGATTCACCCGTAATGGCCTGCATTAAACCAACTATATTTCCATCATTGTACATAATGGTATAACCTTCACAAAATGCATTATAAGATGCAATTTTTCCCCGAGTTATTATATAGAAATAGTCTTTTGCCTTATCGCCATTTTTAAATATTGTAGTTCCTTTTGGATATTTAATTAATTTGTATTGTTCCATACCTAATATATGTTTATTAATATAATCTTATTAATTATAATGTTTCAAAAAATTATGTCAACTAAAAAATCTTTGTATCATATTAAAAAGTATAACTTTTATATTCATTAAAATAATTTTCAACTTCTGATATAGTTATATTATCAAATGAATCAACTTCTATGTATTTTATCTTTTTTAATTCTGATATCACTTCTTTGTTAGAATTGTTTATATCAAGCATATTTTTTATATCATTTATTTTATATGGTAATTTTAATTTCTTTTGATTATTAAATAAGAATTCCATTTTTAATATAGAATATATTATAATTATAAGCTTTTTATATAATTCTTCTGTCTTTATAGCTTTTATTTTTAATATAGCATTATTAACTTTTACTGCCACCATTTTTATGAAGTTTATTCTTAATTCTTTGTTTTGCTCTATCATTTGCACCAATTCTTTTTTGTTTATGATAGTTATTACGGATTCTTCTAAAACTATTGCAGTTGTAAGTAAAGGTTTATAGTCAAGAATAGGGTGGTATCCGTTTATCATATAACCATCAGTGTAAACGCATCTCATAGTTTGTTTGCTGTTTAATACGCTATATACACCAACTTTACCTGATTTTATAATATATATATGATTTCTTGAGCGTACTTCAGAATACAGACAATATCCTTTTTTAAACTTATAAACATTTTCTTCTATAAGCTCTGGTTCTTCTCTTATTGGTTTTACAGTTTTTAATATGTTGTTTATTTCATCAACATAATTGTTGTCTGGAAATAGATTCAAATATTCATGGCACATTTTATATACTGCGTCTTCATGCCCATTATTTTTGTATATATATGCCATAGTGAGAATATCATCTTTATTGTACAAATCTACTTTCTTTTTGGCTAGTATAGTATAATATTTGCTAAGCCAAGTTTCTAATATAAGATATAAATAATTATATATCTTATCTAATAAATCTTCGTTTTTAATATTAATTATGCTGTCTATTTTGATTTTAAGAACCTCAGTTTCTTCTAATGCTTCAACTGTAGAAAAATAAGGTTCATCTATTAGAGATGAAATTAAACCTATGATACTTCCTTTTTTACTTTGATATTTGTAGTTTTCATAGAAGTCATTGTGACTTTTAGCTTTTCCTTTTACAATTATATAGAAATATTCTACAGGTTTTTCTCCGGACTTTATAATAATATCGTTTTTATTGAACTTAATAATATCATATTGTTCCATAAAACTCCCATACACTATTTTAAATAAACACACTATTACGACCAGCATTATAATATAAAGAATAATTATGTCAATAGAAAAAAATTATTAACAAGAAATAATTAACTAATTTACTAAAATTTTTATTAATTATAATGTATTATATATTATTATTTTTTTGTTATTATTCTCTTTTAGTTAAAAATAGTCTTGAATCATACTAAATATATTTGTTATATAATCTGAAATATTTATTTTTGTATAATTATAGCTAATTATTATATACTATTTACTTGTATATAGTATGTTATATTTAAATTTGTAGTTACTATACTTAAGTATGGCAGTATAAAAATTAAAATTTATAAATTACTATTAATTATGTTTGATATGTTTTGTAAATATCTGCTTTATTCTTAATATTTTAATTTTTTTTCTATAATGAAGTAGGTGTATAGCGTTTATTTATTTATATATAATAAAATAAATATTAAGAACATTATTCTAAATATGTTTGATATATAAAACTAATATGATTCTTTTTATAAATTTAAATAGTATTAATATATTCTAAATAGGTACTAAATTTTACTGTCTGTATTTTGTCTAAAAAATATTAAATGTTTATATGTTTCTATCTTTTTAATTATTATATTGAAATTTTTGTTGTATTTATTTGTTTTTATAATATAAGTATATATATGTAATAAGTAATTTGAATGTATTTTGTTGTCTAAATAGTACAATAATTTCTAATCATATAAATTGTTCCATTGATGTATTTTTATATTTTTAATAAATCATAGTTATTTTAAATCATTATATTTTATTAGTAAAATAAATTTGTTTTATACTTGACTTAAGAATATATTTTTTATATAATGTATATTATAAAAATATATTTCTGGAGTTTTATAATGCAAGAATTAGATAAAGATACATTTGATGAGAAAGTTATTAACTCAAAAGAATTATGCTTAGTTGACTATTTTGGTGATACTTGTGAACCATGTAAAGCTTTAATGCCACATGTTCATGAATTAGCTAAACAATATGAAGGTAAAGTACCTTTCTATTCTTTCAACACTTCTAAAGCTAGAAGATTAGCTATTCGCGAGAAAATTTTAGGACTTCCTACTATCGCTATTTACAAAGATGGTGCTAAAGTTAAAGAAGTTACTAAAGAAGAAGCTACTATTGAAAATATCAAAGCTATGGTAGATAGTATGCTATAATAAACTATTAACTTTTGTCTTAACAATAAAGGGGCTTTTTTAAGTCCCTTTATTTTTTGCATTATATTTTTTACATACAATAATAAACTTATTTTATATATTGACTGTTATTATTATTAAATATATAATTTAAGTAATTTAAGAAAATATCATAATAATGAAGAAAGAATGAAGAAAATCCTTGTTTTAATATCCTTAACAATTTTATTAATATCATCATGTCAAACATTAGATATTATAGTACCAAGTAATTTAAGAATGAAACTCGTGAAAGATATGGACGAGGATAGAAATATAAATCCTCTTTATAGAGAGTTTAGGGGAGCATGGTTTTCTACGGTTGCAAATATAGATTGGCCTGTAAGAGGCGGAAGCGAATCAGAACAGAAAAAACTTGCAATAAAACATTTAGATACATTATATAAAAACAATTTTAATGCAGTATTTGTTCAGGTAAAGCCGGATGCCGGTGTAATATTTCCTTCAAAGATGAATCCTACAACAAGATATTTTTTTGGTTCTAAATCTACCGATGAAAGAGATGATTATCCTTTCAAAACTGATATGTTAAAATTTATAATAGATGAAGCACATAAAAGAAATTTAGAAGTTCATGCTTGGTTTAATCCATACAGAATATCTGCAACTTACGATTCAAATAAAAGTTATGCTGAACAATTTTCAAAAAGAAATTTTGTACACACTTATGTTTCTAATGATTTAAAACCTATACAATGGTATGATAAAAAATTATATTTGGATCCTGGCGAACCAATAAGTGCTGAATATATAATAGCATCTGTTATGGAAGTTGTTGAAAATTATGATGTAGACGGAATTCACTTTGATGATTATTTTTATCAGAATATAGCAGGAGATAAAACTTACAGAGATTGGCCTGACGAGGTAAGTGCATCTAAATACGGAGAAAAAAGAGGCTATAATATAACAAATACTTCACTTGATGATTATGGAGTTGACGGACTTTATGCTTGGAGGAGAGATAATATTAACAGGCTTGTAAGTGATTTATATAGAGAAATTAAAGCTAGAAAACCTTATGTAAAATGGACAATTTCACCAGCAGGAGTTTGGAGAAATAAAAATCCTTTATCAGAATATGCAGGCTGTGAAAATGGAAGCGATACTAAATCATATAATCCTAATTTTGATGCTTTGCATGCTGATGTTCTTTTATGGATGTTTAATGGAGAAAAGACGCCTACTTTAAGTAAAGCAACTGTTAAAGACGGTTTAAATAGAATGTATGTTGATGCAATAATACCTCAAATATATTGGAGTTCATCTCATCAAACAGCTCCTTTTGATATTATAGCAGATTGGTGGATTAATGAAGCTAAAAAATCAAGAAGCGGAAATCTTGCAGATTTATATATAGGACATGCATTATATAAAATGGGAAGAGATACAAATGTAGAGCCTTGGCAGGATATAGATTTGATGTCAAAACAGGTAGAATATATAAGAGAAAAAGGAAAAGGCTATGTAAAAGGTTCTACTTTTTTTACAATGCATAGCATGTATAAAAATGATAGGGATAGCGGAGATTTTGGAAACGAAGCACTTAAATATGTAAAAGAAAATGATTATATATTTAAAGCAATAGTTCCTACTATGAATACAATGAAAGATTTGAGAAAAGCTCCTTTAAAATTAGAAAATCCAACTATAAAGAAAGTTTTCGGAGGAATAGAAATAACATTTACAGACCCTAACGAATATAAAACTGATAAATATAATCATGCAGCAGTAGCAACATCTACATACTATGCTATATATAGAGAAACTATCGGAGAATATGGCATAGAATTAATAGATAAAATAAGAAGAACAAATTTTGATGTAAATTCTAAAGTTACATATAAAGATAAAACGGTAGATTCCAAAAAAACTTATATATATTATGTTACAGCATTAGACAGAATACATAATGAAAGCGAATATCTAAAAATCATAAATTAAATAAAAAATTAATGTAATATAATTTGACAAATCTTATCATTGTTCATATACTTGTATTATGGTATTAGAAAATTTATATTATACAGAAAATTATAAAAATCATTGGCTTAAATATGGTATCTTATTTGATGATAAATATTATGAAAAAGATAAAAAAGTTATATTGAATAATGATTACTATATGATCAATAAAAAGTATACTGGCTTCATTCATGAGAAAGATATTATAGGCTATGAAAGAAATTTGTATAAAAATGATGAATTAGTTTATAGTTATAAGAGTGATGATTCACGTTTATTGAAAATAATAAAGCATACAAATAATAATGATTATTTTTTCTTTAATAGAGATTTAACAGGTTTTTCTATATTAGATTTAAATCATAAAAATAAAGAATTTAATTTTTATTATAATAAACCTATATATAATGCTGAACATTTAAATGGTGTTTGGATTTTTATAGATTTAGAATATTCAAATGGAAAAATACTTTTTTATGGATTTTATCTTTTTAAAGAGGATAGCGGGGCTTATAAAAGAGTATTCAATTATATGATTTATAATTTTTATGAAGATGTATTTAATAATCAAAAATATATTAATTTAGTTGATGTAAGAAAATTTATATATGATAAATATAATTATAATCTTGATGCAAATTACAAAGCGTACTTCAAAGAAGATTATATAGCAGTAGAAGATATGTTGAATAATAAATCATTTACTATAAAACATGATGAGTATTAATATGAAAAAATAATATTAATATTCTTGTTATATAAAAATAATGAAGTATAATAATTTATATAAAAATGAAGGGTTTGTTATTATGGTAGATTTTAATATTGTTGAGTTTAAAAAAGATTCTCTAATATTTGTTGCAGGTGAAAAAGCAAGAGATATATTTTATATAATTAAAGAGGGAAGCGTAATTGATAAAAATTATGTAGTAGATAATACTAATTTTGAATTTGTTGTTGGAGATATTATAGGAATGGTTTCTGCAGTATTGGCTGAACCTTATTATTCTACTATGATAGCAGCAACAGATGTTCAATTAATAGAAATACATGCTAAAGATATATACAATATTGAAGATGAAAAAATTATAGAAAATATATATAAGTATCTTATAAAATTTATGGAAATATGGCTTGGAAAGTATTTTTATAAGTTATCTGAAGCTTTAAACATTGGAAGTTATAAAGAAAATAATGCACTTGAAATAGCTAAAACTTATGAAGAACATGCATTTTATCCTGCATCATTATATATGTATAAGAAAATCATAGAAATGTTTCCAAATGAAGATCATACAGAAATAAATGAAAGAATATCAGCAATAGAAAAAAATAATAATATAGAACCTCCTTTAGAAATAAGTACCAATTTGTATGAATATAAAGCAGGAAGCTGTATATTTTCAGAATTAGAAAATAATACTGATGTTTATCTAATCAAAGAAGGAAAAGTTGGAGTATATAGTGTATTTAATGGAAAGCTAATAAGCAGAATAATATTCCTTAAAGGAAATCTTATAGGATATAAACCAATACTTGGTAATAAACATTTGCTTACTACTTGTATTGTATTAGAAGATACTATATTGCAGGTTGTAGGAAAAGATGATTTTATTAGATTGGCATACTCAAATAAGAAGCTTCAATATTATCTTATAAATGTAATGACTAGAAGAATATACAATACAGTTATAAAAAGTTATACTATAAGCATAAAAAGTGTAGTAGGTAAATTTTATAGTATAGTATATTCTTTTACAAAAACTGAATTATTGTTTGAAAAGAATACTGATTTCTTGGAGCTTCCATATACTGTTTATGATATATGTGCTATGGTTGGAATTGAAGATGTTGATTATATAAAATCTGAAATGAAGAAAACAAATGTAATATTATTTTCAAGACAAGGAAAAATCATTATACCAAGTATTGAGAATTTCTTTAAAGAATATGAGATGTATAGAAAAAGAAATTCTACAGCTAATATTTTTATATAATTTAGTATATACCTAAACAAATATATTTTGTCAAAAATATATTTATATTTTGCTTTTATATATGGGGCTTGCCTCAGACTCCACTTCTTTTGCCGATTAGGTACCTACTCGGTGGTAGCCCAAAGAAGCAAAAGGACTATATTTTATCTTAAACTAATTAATTATTTTTACATGTAAAACAATTTTAGTATGATTTTGTACTAATTTTATACTTGCACTTTTTGGTTCTTTTTGCGGCGGGAAAAAGAACAATATAAAAATTGACAAAGTTAAAAATTTTCGGTATATAGTATTTTATAAAATAAAATCTGTTTATTACATGATAAATTTATATCTTGACAATTTTTTATATTATAAATATATTAATAAAATGCTTAGTGATATTTTTAAAGATATAATAAGAAATAAAAAAGAGTGGCTAAAAAGTAAAGAGGGAGACGAATTTGAAGATAGATTTGAAACCTCTTTAAAGCGTCATGGATTCAATAGACGTATGCATGACGATAAAGAAATGAAAACTATACTTTCATCTATAAAGAATGATATATTAGATAAAAAGTCCGACAAAATAATCGATAATATTTATGCTTTAGAAGATAAAAGTATGGAAAATTGTTTTGTATGCCAGCCTTATGGAAGTCAAAATTTTCCAGATTTTTTAATATTTACATGTAAAAAAATTATAGCAATAGAAATAAAATACAGCAGCGGTAAATCATCAAGCCCTATGTGGAACAGTAATTTACCTAAGGCTAATGCTATTTATATATTTGGTTCTTATGGCAGGGGAGATGTTACTTTCTTTATAGGAGATGATGTGCTTCCTATGAATGAGCGTAATGAACTTATAGATTTTTTTGAAGAAATAAAAAAGCTTGAAGATAATTTCAAAAACAAAATGAAAAAAGATAATCAGAATAATTTATTTGCATATAAATTTGATAGGGGATTTAATGTTTATGTCAGACGTGCTTATGAACAGAATAAAACTATAAATGAGAATGCAAAAATAGATTATTTTCTACATGAAGATAGAATAAAATGCGAAAATAATGTTATAGAATTTTGTAATAGTTTGTGATTGTAAGAGAGTTATATGCAGCAAGAATATACTGAAGAAAGCATTGATTATTTAATAAATACGGATATAGAAAAAAGAAAAAAACTAGGGCAGTACTTCACGCCTAAAAGTATAAGAGATTTACTTTTAAAAGAATTAACATCTATTTCAGATAAAAAAGATAATCCTAAAATACTTGATCCTGCAAGCGGAACCGGAGAGTTCCTTTTGTCTTGTAATGAATATTTCAATAATCCTAATTTGTATGGATTTGAAATAGATGAAAATTTAGTTAATATATCTAAAAAATTAATTGATAAAGCAGATATAAAATGTATTGATACTTTACAGCTTGATACTGAAAAATCTATTAAATATGATTATGTTATAGGTAATCCTCCGTATTTTGAATTTAAGCCGGATAAAGAATTGAAGAAAAAGCATTCTGATATAATAAGCGGACGAGTTAACATATTTTCTATATTTATAAAATTAGGTTTACAATTTCTTAATGATGAAGGTTATTTAGCTTATGTGGTTCCGCCTTCAATGAATAATGGAGCTTTTTTTAGTAAATTAAGAGAATATATCATTAATAATAGCAGTGTTGAATATTTGCATATTGTTGAAGGTTCTGATAATTTCTATATGGCTAATCAAAAAGTCATGCTGTTAATACTAAAAAAAACTAATAGTAATAAAAATAAAAAATATATATTTTCAAAGAATGATATAACAATATTTACAGAAGATAAAACTTTTTTAAATAATGCATATAAAAACACAATTAGTTTAAAAGAAATAGGGTATGAGGTAAAAACAGGAAGTATTGCTTGGAATAATTATAAGAAAAGTTTAACAGGCGATAAAAATAATTCTATACCTTTAATATATTCTTCTAATATAGTTGATGGTAAAATAGTTATACCATATAAAAGAACATTGCAGTATATAAGAAATATTTCTGAAGATTTTATTATAAGAAATGAAGTTATAGTTGTTAATAGAATAACTGGTTCTCATAAGAATGTAAATATAAAATCTGCTATAGTTAGAGAAAAAGAATTTGTATGCGAGAATCATGTTAATGTTATATATCCTTTAAGTAATTATAATAAAGATTATAGTTTAGAATATATTTATAATGCTTTGAATGATGAAACAAATATAAAAGTATTAAGCCTTATAACAGGAAATACTCAAATATCAAAAACAGAATTGGAAAGACTTCTTCCTATAAAAATTATTAATAAGGTATAAATTTGATGAAATATAAGCCAAAATATAAATTCGGATTATTGGATTATATTAAAGATGAAAGTATCAATTTAGCTGATATAGATACAAGCGATATGATTGATATGTCATATTTATTTGAAGATAGTAAAAGAAAAAATTTTGATGGCATAGAAACTTGGAATGTATCTAATGTAACTGATATGAAATGCATGTTTAAAAATGCTGAATATTTCAATGCGGATTTAAGTAAATGGAATGTTTCTAAAGTTCTTGATATGAGTGAGATGTTCAGTAATACAAAATATTTTAACTGTGATTTGACTTCTTGGAATATTGATAATGTTAAATACTTTGAAAATATTTTTGAAAATGCTGATTCTTTCAAACATATAAAGACTGTTTTAAAATTTTATAATAAATGTAAGAGTAGAAATTATAAAAAGAAACTTCAGTCAATGTTAGAAACTTTTGATATAAAAGAGCTTTATATAGAATTAAAAAATGATAAAACTTATTATAAGAAGAATAAAGATTTCATAAAAAAGCTAGAAAATATATACTATGATGAATTGAAAGATATAATACTTGAGTATTAATATTAATATATACAAAAACAACTATATTTTGTCAATTTTGATATTTTGGCAGATGTATTATCAACTTTTTTGACGCACAAAAAAGTTGCAAAAAACGCAAATACTACAACCTTATATTATTACAATATGTATTAAATTTATGGTAATACCTAAAATTTAGTCTTTTTGATTCTTTGTGCCAACACCACTGGCACTCCCTGCGGTCGCAAAAGAACTGGGGGGTACGAAGTACGCAGAGCGGTGGGCTAGTCCCCACAAATAATAAAAATAATTTTTGATAAAATATAATTGTTTAGGTATATACTGAAATAAATGTATTTTATATACTATCAATTTTTAATTCATAAAAAATTAATATTATATCAATAAAATTATTATGCTATACAAAGCTGCATATATAAAATATTAATTTTGTTTTTATAAAATACAATCATTTTTATTTTATATAGTTTAATAAATTAATATTCTAATACATAAAAACTTTATTTTGTAATTATTAAATATATAAGATGATTGACTATTATATAAAAATATGTTATAGTATATAGAAATATTTGCAATTTATTTTGTAAATATAAAGTATCAATTCAAGAGGTGTAATAATGTCAAAAATTAATTATTTAGGACAGTCTTATGATTTGTCCAGCGGAGAGTCTTTATTAGACTTCCTTAAACAAAATGCTAAAAAAGATTCCAAAGATGCAGTAGCAGCTAAATTTAATGGAACACAAGTTGACCTTACATATACGCCTGAAACAGACGGCGATTTAGAATTGATACTAACCACCTCAGAAGAAGGTCTTGAAATATTAAGACACTCTACAAGCCACTTAATGGCTCAGGCAGTTAGAAGACTTTATCCTAATACTCAAGTTACTATAGGACCAGCTATTAAAGACGGTTTCTATTATGATTTTGATGCTGAAAAGCCTTTCACTGAAGAAGATTTGCCAAAAATCGAAGATGAAATGAAAAAAATCATAAAAGAAAATATTCCTGTAGTAAGAAAACTAATGAAAAAAGATGAAGCTATAGAATATTTCAAGAAAGCTAATGAACCTTATAAAGTTGAAATTATAGAAGGCATAGATGCTGATAAAGTATCTTTCTATGAACAAGGCGATTTTATAGATCTTTGCAGAGGACCTCATGTTCCTTCAACAGGATATATCAAATCATATAAACTTATGTCTGTTGCTGGAAGCTATTGGAGAGGCGACTCTAATAATAAAATGCTTTCACGTATATATGGTACAGCTTTTGAAAGTAAAGAATCATTAGATAAATACCTTAAAAAATTAAAAGAGGCAAAAGAAAGAGATCATAGAAAATTAGGTAAGGAATTAAATTTATTTAGTTTCCATGATGAAGGCCCTGGTTTTCCTTTCTGGCACCCTAGAGGAATGGTTATTTATAAAGCTGTTGAATCATATATAAGAAATGAAAATGACAAACGCGGATACGTTGAAATAAAAACTCCAGCTATACTTAATGAAGAATTATGGCATAGAAGCGGACACTGGGATAATTATAAAGAAAATATGTATTTTACAGAAATTGATGACACTAAATACGCTGTAAAACCTATGAACTGTCCCGGCGGTTTGATTGTTTATAATTCTAACATACACAGTTATAGAGATTTGCCTTTAAGAGTTGCTGAATTAGGTTTTGTGCATAGACATGAACTTTCAGGAGCTTTACATGGACTTTTCAGAGTAAGAGCTTTCACTCAAGATGATGCTCATATATTCTGTACTGAAGAGCAATTAGGCGATGAAATTATTAATACTATTGACTACTATTTATCTGTATATAAAGATTTTGGTTTCGAGAACTTTGAAATATTTGTTTCTACTAGACCAGCAAAATCAATCGGAAGCGATGAAATTTGGGAGCTTGCTACTAAATCATTAATTAATGCTTTAGACAAATTAGGAATAGCATACAAAATTAATGAAGGTGACGGAGCTTTCTATGGCCCTAAGATAGACTTCAATATTAAAGATGTTCTTGATAGAAACTGGCAATGCGGTACTTTACAAGTTGACTTCTCACTTCCTATGAGATTTGAGATTAGCTACGAAGGTAAAGATGGTAAAAAACATACACCTGTAATGCTTCACAGAGCTATACTTGGTTCTATGGAACGTTTTATAGGTATATTAGTTGAACACTATAACGGTAAATTCCCATTATGGTTATCACCTTTACAAGTTGCAGTAGTTAATGTACTTAATGAACAATCTCAAATAGATAGAACTAACGAAGTAGCTAAAGCATTAAAAGATGCAGGCTTCAGAGTAGAAGTTGATGAAGGCGATGAGAATTTAGGTACTAAGATTAAAAAATACCGCTTGCAAAGAACTCCATATACAGTTATAATAGGAGCAGAAGAAGTTTCTAGCGGAAAATTATCTATTAGAACACGTTCTTCACAAGAAATTAAAGATATGGATTTAAATGAGTTTATAGAGAAACTCAAAAAAGAATCTAAGGAGAGAATGAATGATTCTATATTTACTACTAAATGAGGTAGCTAAATAATGGCAACAGTAAAAAAAGAAGGAGAGAGAATTAATCAATTTATTACTGCACCAGAAGTTAGAGTTGTGCATGATGAGAGAGGAAGCCTTGGTGTAATGAGTATTAAAGATGCTCTAGCACTAGCCAAAGAGGAAGGTTCAGATTTGGTAGAGATTGTACCTACAGCAGAACCTCCTGTTTGTAAGATTATCAATTATGGTAAGTATAAATTTGATATTCAGAAGAAAAGTAAAGAAGCTAAGAAGAAGCAAAAGTTAGTGCAGCTTAAAGAGATCAAGATGCGTCCTCAAATAAGCATACATGATTATAACTTTAAAATGAAGCATATTCGTGAATTCTTAGATGAAGGCAACAAGGTAAAAATTACTATAATGTTTAGAGGTAGGGAAATGGCACATACTGAATTCGGCTATGACCTTATCAATAAAATTATACAAGATTTGGAAAATGAAGCTACTACAGAAAAGCCTGCTAAATTAGAAGGTAAAAATTTATCTGCAGTGCTTAATCCAATGAAGATGAAAAAGACTTCTTCCGATTCAGAAGGTTCCAATAAGAAAGAAGTTTCTGAAGATACAGAAGAATAATTTATTAGCCCACTAGCTATGCGTACTTATCATACGTATAGATTGAGCATACAGTAAATATAATTTTAAAAGGATATTAGTTTATGAAACAAAAGTTAAAAACAAAAAGCGGTGCAAAAAAACGTTTTAGATTTTCTAAAAGCGGTAAAGTAAAATTTGCTCATGCATTTGGAAGTCACAAGTTTTTATGCAAAAGACCAGATACTAAAAGAAAGTATCGTAAAGCTAGAATTGCTGATGATACTAATATGCTAGAAATGCCAAGATTAATGCCTTACGGCAGATAATAAAGGAGACTAAGATGAGAGCAGTTAGCGGAACAGTAAGAAAGCATAAAGTTAAAAAAATATTAAAGATGGCTAAAGGTTACTATGGTTCACATAGTAAACAAATGAAACAAGCTAAAGAAGCTGTAATAAGAGGTTTAAAATACGCTTATCGTGATAGAAGACAGAAAAAAAGAATGATGAGACGTTTATGGACTTTAAGAATTAATGCAGCTTGCAGACCTTTAGGTATATCTTATAGTAAATTCATTAATGGTCTTAAAAAAGCTAATGTTATTATTGACAGAAAAGCTTTATCTAATTTAGCTATTGATGATTATAAAGCATTTGAAGCTGTAGTTGAAGTAGCTAAAAAGGCACTTGCTTAATTGAAAAACTAAAAATATTTACTTATGTATAAAATTACCGTTGGTATTCTTTAATAGAATTCCAACGGTTTTTTATTTTATGTTTTTTAGTAAATCTAGTATTATTTTTTGTCTTATTATATTATAAATACTGTAAATATTTACAATTAATAAAAATTATGAAAAATTATAATATTTTTTCTTTTTTTATAAAAATGCTAAAGTTAATTTCCTTGCGGCCGATAATATATTTAGTTGATTGGACTACCCCCCAATAACTATATTTGTAATAAGCCGCTTTGTTCATCCCACAAAAGCGGTTTATTTTTTTAAATTTCTTTTTAATTATAAAATAATAAATTTTATACAGTTCTTAAGTGATACAAATAAAAATTGAATTTTATATTCTAATGACTTTATAGTTATTAATCTATTTTTAATAAAAAATTAACAGTATTAATAATATATACCAAAAATTTTTAAGTTTGTCATTTTTTTAGTCAACTTTTTCCCGCAGCACACGCTCTGCGGACTTCGTCAAAGTAGCAAAAAATGCAATTTCTAAAATTTTATATTTGAAAAATACTTATTAAATATAGGATATAACCTAAATTTATATTAAAAATGCAGTCTTTCGCGAAGCGTATCCAAGCCTGTCGAGGATATAGGTTCTTTGTGCCAATACCACCCTAAAGGACTTCCTATGGTCGCAGGCACTTCCTTCGGTCGCAAAAGAACTGGTGTGCTACGAAGTATACAGAGCGGTGGGCAAAGCCCTGCAGATATTTAAAATTCAAAAAAATTATTTCTGACAAAATGTAGTTGTTTATGTATAAATAAAAATATTTTTATGAATTATTTTTTATGTCTTTTAAGTTTTTTTCAAGCATAATAAATTTATTATCAAAGAATTTAAACATTCCTATATAATTATCATCTGTCTGCATAGTATTTCCGTCTTCAAGATTCAAATTATTTTCTATGATACTTCTTGATAAAATGCTTAATATCATTATAATGCTTTCAGCTTCTCTAACTGTTTTATAAGTCATAATCTCATATTTACCAAAATTTTTTAAGCCTTCAGTAAATGCATGATTGCCGTTATTATCAGAAAAAACATCTATTCTAACCCATAAACGAGTAGGGAAGTATTTATCATTTTTTCTATATTCATTCATCTCAAATAAATATCTATTAGTGGAGATTAGTAAATTAATTTCACCTATTAAAATTGCTGATACATTATTTGTATTTATTATGGAATAACATACTTTATTAAAAGTTAAAGCGATATCTTTAAAATCTGTATTGTCAGCATTTACTTTCATAGATAAAAATGCATTATGACTTAATACTTTTTGTTTTGTTTCATCATCTATATCATTATAATTCATTAATATTTCAGCTTCTTTATCTGGCACATTGAATGGAGCCAATTCATATTCAAAATTTATATTATCAATAGTAAAGTTGTTTTTATTATTAACATTATATATATTTATGTCTATATTCCAATCCATTTTTAATTGAGATGTGAAATCATTAAGGCTTTTATTATCTAATAGTATAAAAGATATTATAGAATTATTTTGATTATTCATTTGTTATAGCCTCTATTATAGCAGCAAAACCCATTCCTAAAGACGCTTTTATTAACATTGCAGTATTGTTATTTAAAAATTCTTTTACCTTTTCTATGGCATTTTTAGCATTTTCAAAATGATATTTCTCACAATTAACAATATCGTAAATATCTTTAGAATGATTTCCAACAGCTATTACAACATCAATATTTTTTAACTCATTAATAAGATGCCCTATATCTTTATGATAACTGGAATTCTCAGTTTCTGTTTCAAGCATATCACCTATAACAGCAATTTTTTTATTTTCATTTCTTTGAGATAGAAATTTAAGCATGTTTTTTAATGCTGACGGATTGGAATTATAGCAATCATTTATTACATTGCATCCTTTAATATTGATTATTTGCATTCTGTTTTTTTGAGGTTCATAAGTATTTAAAATATCAGCACATTTTTTTAGATCAACATCATAAATTTCTGCTGCTTTTAAAGCTGATAATATATTATTTAAATTAAAATCTCCTATTAAATTATGTTTGAAAATAGTATCTTTATATTCAAATGTATTATCATCTTTTTTTGTTATTTCTTTTATATCAACTTCTATTATATTTTTTATATTATTTCTGATTGCTTCTTTTTTTAATATATCAACACAATTAGTTTTTTTATTTATTACAGCATTAGCATTTTCTCTAGTATTGTTAAAAAGTTCTGATTTTGCATAAGCTATATTTTCTATAGAACCTAAATGGGCAATATGTACAGGTTCTACATTATTTATTAAAACAGTATTTGCTTCAATGGATTCAGATATTCTTAGAAGTTCATTTTTATGATTCATTCCAGCTTCAATAACTGCTATTTCATAATTATCATCTAAATTGAATATAGTTCTAGGAACACCTATTTCATTATTTAGATTTCCTTCAGTTTTTAATACTTTATATTTTGTTGATAGAAATAGTGCAGTCAATTCTTTAGTAGTGGTTTTTCCGCAGCTTCCTGTTATTGATATTACTGGTATATTGAATCTTCTTCTGTATTCTCTAGCTAATTTTATAAAGAAAAGTATTGTATCATCACTATAAAAAACTACCACATCATTTGGAAGTTCTATACTTTTATCGCTTAATATAAAGTATCTGCATCCTTTATTATAAGTTTCTAATGCAAATTTATTTCCGTCAAATTTTTCACCTTTTATAGCTAGGAATAATTTATTAACATCAAAATTATCTCTGCTGTCTGTTGATATTTCAAGTTCTTTATTTAAATTTTCTAAATTTTTATTGTATTGTGAATTTAATTCTTTGCTTACTTTTATTATATCTTTTAATGAAGTTTTACCCATAATAATTTTTCCAATTAATTTATTTTGTTAACATAATTAAACCATGTAAATAAATAATTGTAAAGTATATTATTATAAATATAATATTATATTTCATTATTAAATTATGAATGAAATTATAAATATTATTCTATGATCCACTAAAAAATTCTAATATATAACTATATATACCTAAACAATTATATTTTGTCAAAAGTAAAGTTATATTTTTGTTTTGATATCTGTGGCTTTACCCACTGCTAAGCACGCAGAGCGTATGCGGTGGTAAAAAGAACAACAAAAAATGCAAGTATGAAATTAGTACTAAATCATACTAAAATTGTTTTACATGTAATATAAATTATCAATTTAAGCTAAAATATAGCCCTTCGCAAAGCGTATCCGAGTTTATCGAGGATATAGGCTTCTTTGTGGCAACAAAAGAAGTGGGGTGCTGCACGCTGTGTACTTCGTAAGGGCAAAGCCCTGCAGATATTTAAAATTTAAAAAAATTATTTTTGACAAAATATAGTTGTTTAGGTATATAAAAAAAGAATGCTGTCAATATTAAATATCAACAGCATTCCTTTTCAATAACCAATAAATTTTAAATTAAACCAAAAGGTATCATAGTGTCAGCAACTTTAACGAATCCGGCTATATTAGCACCTTTCAAATAATCGCCTTTGAATCCGTATTCTTCAGCAGTTTGATAACAAGTATTATGAATATTAGTCATAATGTTTTTAAGTTTGTTATCAGTATAATCAAATTCCCATTTATCCATAGAAGCATTTTGCTGCATTTCTAAAGCAGAAGTAGCAACTCCTCCGGCATTTGTAGCTTTACCAGGAGCATAAAGAATTCCAGCTTTTTGGAATACTTCAATAGCTTCAGGAGTAGCAGGCATATTAGCTCCTTCAGTAACAGAGATACAGCCATTTTTAACTAATGTTTCTGCACTTTTAGCATCAAGTTCATTTTGAGTAGCACAAGGCAAAGCAATGTCGCATGCAATATCCCAAATGTTTCCATTTTCAATATATTTAGCAGAAGAATGAGCATTAACATATTCTTTAATTCTTTTTCTTTCTACTTCTTTTAATCTTTTAACAGTATCTAAATTAATACCGTTTTCATCATAAATAACTCCGTTAGAGTCAGAACAAGCAATAACTTTAGCACCTAATTGAGTAGCTTTCTGCATAGCATATATTGCAACATTACCAGAACCAGAAACTACTACTTTTTTACCTTCAAAACCATTTTTGCCATTAGTTTTAAGCATAAGGTCAGTGAAGTATACAAGTCCATAACCAGTAGCTTCAGTACGAGCTAAAGAACCGCCATAAGCCAATCCTTTACCAGTTAATACTCCTGGCTCGAATCTGTTTTTAAGTCTTTTATATTGTCCGAATAAGTATCCTATTTCTCTAGCACCAACTCCTATATCACCAGCAGGAACATCAATATCATAACCTATATGTCTTTGAAGTTCTGTCATAAAGCTTTGGCAGAAACGCATAACTTCATTGTCGCTTTTTCCTTTAGGGTCAAAATCGGAACCGCCTTTACCTCCGCCTATAGGTAAGCCAGTAAGAGCATTTTTAAATATTTGTTCAAAGCTTAAGAATTTAATAATACCTAAATAAACAGATGGGTGAAAACGTAATCCGCCTTTGTATGGGCCTATTACACTTGAGAATTGTACACGGAAACCTCTATTTACATGTATTTCTCCCTTATCGTCCATCCAAGGAACTCTGAACATAATTTGTCTTTCAGGTTCGCATATTCTTTCTATTATCTTTTGTTCAATATAATGAGGCTTTTTCTTTAATACAACTTCTAAAGTGCTTAATACTTCTTTTACTGCTTGGTGAAATTCTGCTTCACCAGGATTTCTTTTTACTATTTTGTTGTAAATGGCTTCTAATTGTTCGTTCATTTGAGAATACATAAATAAATCTCCTTTTTTTATTTGTTGAAAAAATTATATATCAAATAGTATTATTGTCAATAGTAATTTTAAAGCATTTTTTATTTATTGTGCATAAATTTCTTTTAAAATTGAAAAATAATTAAAAATATTATAGATTTTATACATATAATGTTAATTATTAAAGCTATTTAAAGGGGGAAATAAATGAAAGAAAAACATAAACCAGAAACTAAAGATGAATTAATAGATTTGATAGAAAGAAAAATAAAATTTGATAGAATAGATACAAGCCTAATAACTGATATGTCAGGATTATTTGAAAATTCTATACTAAGAAATTTTAAAGGTATTGAAACTTGGGATACTTCAAATGTAAAAGATATGAGCTCAATGTTCTGCGGTGCTAAAAGTTTTAATCATGACATATCAAATTGGAATGTATCTAAAGTAAAGGATATGAGCAATATGTTCTGCCGTGCTGAAAAATTTAATCAGCCTTTAAATACTTGGGACGTTTCCAATGTTACTAATATGGAAAATATGTTTAGAATTGCTAGAGCCTTTAATCAGTCTTTAGATAATTGGAATGTAAGTAAAGTAAAAAATATAGATGGTATGTTTTGGGTAGCTGATAGTTTTAATCAGAATTTAGATTCTTGGGTTTTGGCAAAAAATGCAAAGATGTATATGTCTTTTTACTGCTCTGCTATGCAGGATAATACTCCTGTTTGGTATAAAAGTGAGTAATAAATAATGAGTATAAAAATAGAAGATAGTAATTTATTTATGATGTGCAAATCAATTAATAAAGATGCATTGTCAGATATTCCTAATGATTATCATATAAGAAATTGCAAAAGAGATGAATTAAATTTATGGCTTGAATTTCCATTTGATAATGAAGAAGATAAGAAAAGCTATAAAAGTTTTATGGAGAAATATTTCAAAGATGTATATGAAAGTAATGAAGATTTATTTTTCGAGAAATGTTTATTTATTTGCAATGAAAATGATACTCCTATAGGAACATGCTTTTCTTGGAAGGCTTATAATTCTATAACTACGATACATTGGTTTAAAGTAAAAAAGAACAAGAGGGGCAGGGTATAGGAAGGGCTTTAATTTCTTATGTTTTAAATTCTATAAATGAAAAAGACTTTCCGATATTTTTGCATACTCAGGCTGGAAGTTTTAGGGCAATTAAATTATATAGTGATTTAGGATTTGTTTTACTTACTGATGAAAAAATAGGGTATAGAGAAAATCATTTAAATATTGCATTACCTTATTTAAAAGAAAAAATGTATTTAGAAGATTATAATAAATTAAAGTTTGATAAAGCAACAAAAGAATTTTTATATGCTGTAAAAACTTCTGAGATAAATCAATTTTAAATTTCATTACTAAAGGATAATTAATGAATAAATACAAACCTTGTACTAGATAAGAATTAAAAAAATTATAGATGCTCAAAGTATTTCTAATATGAAAATTGATTTTTTAGATTTTTCAAGTGTTAGTAAGAATTTATATAAAATAATACCTTTATATAAATATATGAAATATTTTATAAAAGTTATTATATAATGAATATATTATATGTTTATAATATTATTAATGCTTTATACTGTATTAGTATCTATTTAATATTTGAAAAGTAATAAATTATATTATATATAGATTTAAAATATGTAATAAATGTATTAATAAATACTGTATAAATAAATTTTAGAAAATTCTAACATAAAAACACATGTATCTATTTACATTTCTTTTTTTATAGTGTATAATCCTACTGATTTTTTGTAGGAACAATATTTTTTTATTAAAAAATTTATTTTTCACATTAACAAATATTTAATTTGAATTGATTGTAAGCGGAGAGATTATTATGTCAGAAAAACAATTTAAACCAAAAACTAAAGAAGAATTAAAAAAATTAGTAGAAGATAAAAGTATTAATCTTGGAAGTATTGATACAAGTTTAATAACAGATATGAGATATTTATTTCTAATGAGTAAAAGAGAAGATTTTTCAGGTATAGAAACCTGGGACGTATCTAATGTTACAGATATGGCAGCAATGTTTAAAGAGTGTGAAACTTTTAATCAGCCTTTAGACAAATGGAATATTTCTAAAGTTACGAGTATGGGTGAGATGTTTATGAATGCCAAGAGTTTTAATCAGGATATAAATAATTGGAATGTATCTAATGTTGAATATATGAATGAGATGTTTTTGGGTTGTGAGAATTTTAATCAGCCTTTAAATAGTTGGAATGTATCTAATGTTGAGAATATGGCTGGTATGTTTAAAAATGCTGAAAACTTTAATCAGCCATTAGACAAATGGAATACTTCTAATTTAAAACATATTATGGAGATGTTTAACGATGCTAAAAGTTTTAATCAAAATATAAATAACTGGGATGTATCAAACGTTGCCTGTATGATTTCTATGTTTGAAGGAGCTAAGAATTTCAATCAGCCTTTAGATAAGTGGAATACTTCCAATGTTGATGGTATGGGTCATATGTTTGCAGGTTGTGAGAATTTTAATCAGTCTTTAAATAGTTGGAACGTATTTAATGTTGCTAGTATGTATGCTATGTTTAAAGGAGCTGCAAATTTTAATCAGCCTTTAGATAAGTGGAATACTTCTAATTTAACAGGTCTTGCAGATATATTTTGTGATGCTTTTTCATTTAATCAGGATTTAAACAGCTGGAAAACAGAGAAAGTAGAATATATGAATAATGCTTTTTTTAATGCCTCATCTTTTAATCAGGATAATATTAAAAATTGGAATTTCAAAAAAGTTAAAGATTTTGATAATATTTTTAATGATGTTTCATTAGATTTAATTTTAAAAATATATTCTTTTCAAAGCTCAAAGTCTGCTATATCAAATCTTAAAAAAATTATAGCTGAATTTGATAAAAAAGAAGTTTATAAACTTGGCTTAAAATATAATAAAAAGGCAGTAGCTGAAGTTCTCAAAAAGCTTGAAAATACTTGTTATGATGAATTAAAAGAGCTTATTGATGGTAAAGAAGATATTATAAAAGAGTATAAAGAATTAGAAAAAGAAGAAAAGAAATCGTCACCTAAAAAAGAGAAAAAAGATACTAAAGAAAGTAAACAGATACAAATGCATCAGCCAAAAAACAAAAATGAATTAATTAAACTAATAGCAGAGAAAACAAAATTTGATAAAATAGATACTTCTTTAATAACAGATATGAGTAATCTTTTTAAAGGTTCTAAATTAAAAAAATTCGATGGTATAGAAACTTGGAACGTATCTAATGTAGTAAATATGGAAAGTATGTTTGAGGAAGCATTAGGTTTTGATCATAATATAAACAGTTGGGACGTTTCAAAAGTTGAGAATATGAGTTCTATGTTTAAAAAATGTAAAAAGTTTAATTCTCCTCTTAATGATTGGAATGTATCTAAAGTTGTTAATATGAAAAATATGTTTGCTAATTGTGAGAGTTTTAATCAGCCTTTAGACAAGTGGAATGTAAGTAATGTAAAGGATATGTCATCAATGTTTTATTATGCTGAAAGTTTTAATCAAAATATTAATGACTGGGATGTATCTAATGTTGAAAATATGTCTAGTATGTTTGAAGGTGCTAAGCTTTTTAATAGTACTTTGGATAAATGGAATGTATCTAATGTAAAAGATATGTCATTAATGTTTTGCTGTACTACTTTGAATCAGCCTTTAAATAGTTGGGATGTTTCTAATGTTGTTGATATGGAAGGTATGTTTAAATTTTCTAGTTTCAATCAGCATTTAGACAAATGGAATGTAAGTAATGTAAAAGATATGTCAATGATGTTTGATAATGCTAAAAGTTTTAATCAGCCTCTTAATAATTGGAATGTTTCTAATGTTACAAGTATTAGTACAATGTTTCGTTATGCTTCATCATTTAATCAGCCTTTGGATAATTGGGACGTTTCTAATGTGGAATATATGAATTCTGTATTTTATGAAGCTGAAAGTTTTAATCAGAATTTAGAATCTTGGAATGTATCCAAAGTAGAGCCTAATCGTATGAGAGATATGTTTGATAACTCAGCAATGGAAAATAATAAGCCTTCTTGGTATAAAGATTAATTTTTATTAAATTTTAATTAGCTAATAATTTTTTAATAAAGTTATTGGTTAATTAAATTAAGAAACCTATATAGCAGTAAAATGAACTAATTAAAGATTATATCAGCTTTTACCAAAGCTGCAAAAGGTAAATGATATAATTTATTTAGTATAATAAAAATTTGAAAATATTAAAAAATATAAAATAACATAAGGATATATTATTATGAAATACAAACCTCAAACAAAAGAAGAATTAAAAAAATTAACAGATGATGAAAGTATTTGTTTATCTGATATTGATACAAGTAATATTACAAATATGAGTGAATTATTCAGAAATAGTGAAAGAAAAAATTTTGAAGGTATTGAAACTTGGGATACTTCAAAAGTTACAGATATGAGTTTAATGTTTAATAATGCTATATATTTCAATAATGATTTAAATTCTTGGAATACTGAAAATTTAAAGAAAATTAATTATATGTTTTTAGGAGCTTCAAATTTTAATAAATATCCTGATAAATGGAATCTTGACAATATAAAAGAAGCTTATGATGTTTTTAATAAGGATATTGATATAAAAAATATGCCTATTAATTTAAGAGTTCTTTTATATTTTGAAGATTTTGATAAAATAAAAGACATTAATATAATAGATATATACAAATCAATAATGACCTCTAACAATAGAAAAATTATATCATTTAGAATAAGGTTAGAAAAAGAATATTATGATGAACTTAAAAGTTTAATAGAATATAGAGAAAATATAGAATCTAATAATGAAATTATTTTTAAGAATATAGCAGAAGTTGAAAATTATGTTGCCAATAATTATGAAGAATCTTTTGATAAAAGTTTAAAATTTATTAAAGATGATTATAATGTTTTGACAAAAGATAAAAATAAAAGAATTGACATAAAGATTATAAGGTTTATTTATGGCAGTTATTTAAAAATTAAAGATAATGTAAGAAGATTAAAGATTATAGACAATATAATAAATTTACTAGATATTGATAGTTTTAGAGAGGCAGCATATAAAATATTTGAAAGCGACAGGAGTAAAATTGCTTCAAGAATAATATGCGGTATATATGGTAATGGAAATATTATTAAAGATTATGCCAAAAGTATTCAAGGAAAAGAATTTTATCCTCGTTCTTATTATATTTATATACTTGCTTTAAATGACGGTAAATATGCATTAAGTTTATTAGATGAAATGTCAAGAAAATCAAAAATTGAAAGTGTGATAAATGCTTCAAATTTTGCTCTTGATACAATAGCAGATAAATTGAAAGTAAGCAGGGAAGAATTAAGTGATTTACTTATCCCTGATTTTGGACTCGATAAAAATGGTGAGAGAATTATACATATAGAAGATAAAGAATATAAAATATCTGTTAATTCTAATATGGATATTGATATAATTGAAAAAGATAAAATATTAAAAACTATTCCTAAAATTTTTTCTAAGGAATTAAAATCTGAAATCAGTTTTATAAAAAAAGAAATAAAGAATGTAATAAAGAGAGAAAGAGAAAAAATATTATTACTTATTATGAATGGAAGAAAATATAATTATTTATTTTGGAGAAATATTTATATTTATAATTCATTTTTGAGTTGTTATTCTATAGAATTGATTTGGAATCTATATGATGAAAATAATAATTTTATAACAACTTTTAGATATTTAGGCGATGGAAGTTATATTGATTCTGATGATAATTATGTAACATTAAATGAAAATAATTTTGTAAGTTTGGCTTCTCCTTTAGAAATGAATAATGATTTAATAGAAAAATGGATTAAACATTTATATGATTATGAAATATCACAGCCTATTAAACAGCTTCAAATTATTGATAATTTAGAAAAAGAATTTTATAAATATAATGATATTAATATAACATTATCTAAATTACAAAATTCTATAAATAAATTTTCTTTTAAAGAGATTTCTCATGATTATCAATTTGTAAATGGTTATGAGTATTTTGACAATAACAGCGGTTTATCATTATATATAGATGCTCAATTTGATAGAAATACAAATTATACTGATGAAATTGATATTAAAGTTTCAATTAATGGTGAAAATGAAAATAATAAATATTTATTGAACAGGTTTATGTATGGAAGTATTTTGATTTTGGAGAATTTATTTAATTAATATTATATATATCTAAACAACTATATTTTGTCAAAAATAAATTTATATTTTTATATCTGGGGCTTTGCCCCGCACCCAAGTTCTTTTATTGGCACAAAGAACCTTATATCCTCGACAGGCTCGGATACGCTTCGCGAAAGACTGCATTTTTAATATAAATTTAGGTTATATCCTATATTTAATAAGTATTTTTCAAATATAAAATTCTAGAAATTGCGTTTTTTGCTACTTTGACGAAGTCCGCAGAGCGTGTGCTGCAAAAAAGTTGATAATTATATATAAAGTGCATCGGTTGACAAACTTAAAAATTTTCACTATATAAATAAAAATTATGCATTATTTTTTCTATGTAATAATTTTTTTATATATGGTATAAATTCTATTTTTTTGTCAAGAAGTTTACCTATAAAAGAAATAGCTTTACCCATTGTAAAAGCAGCAAGTACAGTACCTATTCCAAGACCTTTTATATGTCCTAAAAATACAAATGTAAGTATTGCTGTTGTCAATAAACAAGTTACATCAAATATTATTTTTACTTTAGCATAAGGTACTTTTATTATGTTGGATAATTCTCTTGGAAATAAATCTGTAGGTATTATAGGAAGTCCGCATCTATTTGATAAGGCTATTCCAAATGCTAATATAAAATAGCTTATTATAAAATATATAATCCTGCTTGTTATTGTTAATGGTAAATGATTTATCCAAGCGGCATGTATATCTACAAATTTACCGAAACAAAACCCTACAACAAAACTAAATAAATATTCTCCGACAAATTTTTTTCTTAATATCATAAGTACTAATACGAGTAGAGTTTGAAAAATATAAGTAAAAGTTCCAAGAGATATGTTCTTTATAACCTCAGAAAAAGCATAAGGTACACTTGATATAGCAGATATTCCTGAACCTGAATAAAGCATTAATACAACTCCGAAACTATTTATAATTACGACTAAAATTAATGCTAATTCTCCGCTTATTATTATATGCTTGTTTTCTGATGTCATTTTGTAACCTTTATACAATACCGATTTTTTATTGCAAATATTATATAGCTAATTATATATTAATCAAGGGATTTTTTATGAGTTATATTTTTAAATTTATTTACAATTCCCGCCCTTTATTCTTTACAGTTTTTTATGTAATTAAGCTGTTATTATATTTATAGTTTTATTATAAATTTCAGCACCCGCCCAAGATTTTTTTAAATCTAAAAATTTACTCTACGCACGGTGAACGAAATTTCAAATATAATAAAATTATAATTCATAATTAATATATATTTTATAGTTTTATTCTACGTGCGGTGAAGTAATTATATAGTTAAATAAAATTTGGGTGGGTTTTGTAATTGCAGTATTCATTTTTAAGAAATATAAAGTAAAAATAACAGATAAAAGTTTTAAATATAGAGGGTGGGATTTGTTAATAAAATTGCAAAATATGCAAAAGAATATAGAATAATAAAAAATAATAAGGAAACATAATAATGAAATATAAACCTCAAACAAAAGAAGAATTAATTACATTATTAAAAAATGAAAGTATTTATTTAGGCGATATAGATACAAGTTTAATAACTGATATGTCCGATTTATTTAGACTTGTGAATGGAACTAAAAGAAAAAATTTTAAAGGTATAGATAAATGGGACACTTCCAATGTTATTAATATGAGCTATATGTTTTTCTGTTGTGAGTATTTCAATGAAAATATTAATTGCTGGAATGTATCTAAAGTTAAAAATATGGCAGAAATGTTTAACAATACAAAAAGTTTCAATCAGCCTTTGAATGATTGGGACGTTTCCAATGTTACAAATATGCATGAGATGTTTAGAGGAGCTTATGTTTTCAATCAGGATTTATATAAATGGAACACTTCTAAAGTTGTTACTATGTTTGGTATGTTTTTTCAATGTTATGAATTTAATAAAAATATTAATAGTTGGAATGTATCTAAAGTAGAAAATATGAGTTATATGTTTTCAAGGGCTAAAAATTTTAATCAGCCTTTAAATGATTGGGACGTTTCTAATGTAAAAGATATGATTGGTATGTTTTCTAATTGTGAAAATTTTAATCAGTCTTTAGATGATTGGAATATTGATAAAGTTGAAACTATGTTGAATATTTTTGAAGGTATAGATTTTAATAGTTTAAGTTTAAAATGGAAATTATATTTGCATGTTTTTAATAATAATGTTTTATCTAAAAATATAATAAAAGATAACATTTTAGAAATATATAAAATAAAAACAAATAATAAAAAAATTAATTTCTTTAAAAGAAGATTAGAAAATATATATTATAATGAATTAAAATATATAGCCAATTATAAAATTTTTAAAAGTATAGAAGAAGCAGAAAATTATGCTTTGCAAAATTATAATAAAAACTATGATAAAAAACTTAATTTTATTAAAGATAATAATGTTTTAATAAAAGATAAATCAAGATTAGTTAATATTAAAGTTATAAAATATATTTATGCAAAATATTTGGAATTAAGAGATGAATTGTATAATGTAATAGAAATAGATTTTATTATTAATTTATTGGATAAAGAAACCTTTTTAAGTTATGTTAAAGATTTATATGTAAATGTAAATAATAATATTACAGCTATTGTTTATGGAATTTATGGAGGAAATGAGGCATTAAAAAATATACATAAAAGAGATTCAAATTTATTTATTAATTTATTACTTTTAAATAAAAAAACTAAATATGTTATTAGAAAATTATATAATATACAAATAAAACAAAAAAATGATTCTATAGAGGAAACATTAAAAGATTTAGCAAATGAACATAATTTATCTATAGATGATTATGCTTTTAAATTTTTATTTAATTTTGGATTTAACTCAAAAAGAGAAAAAATATTAAATGAAGAATATAAATTAATTTTAAATGATGATTACTCTTTGAGTTTATTTAATATAAAAGATAATAAAAGATTAAAAATAATACCAAATAATTTAGATAAAAAGTTAAAAGAAGAAATAAATTATTTAAAAAAAGAAATAGGAACCTCTTTGCAAAGTGTATATTTATCTTTAAGAAAATATTTATTATTTGAATATAAATATGATTATAATTTTTTTAATGAAGTATTTATTAAAAATGTTTTTATGAATAAATTTGCTTCTTCATTTATATGGAATTTGTATGATAAAGATAATGTGTTTGTAACAACTTTTATATATTCAGGTGACGGAAGTTATTCAAATTGTGATGATGAAGAAGTTAAAATTAATAATGATGCTTTTATTAGTTTGGCAAATATATATGATATGAACAAAGATACAATAAAAAAATGGAAGAATCAATTATTCGATTATGAAATAGTACAGCCTATACATCAATTTAGTATTTTTGAATTAGATAAAAATAATCTAAAAAAGTATATAGAAATTTTAGAAAATACAGAAATATCTTATGGAAGTTTTAAAACTTTCGGTACTATATATAAAATGAAAGCAAATTATATGGATAATACTGTTGTTGATAGTTATGAATTTGATAATGGTATAAAAATAGTTATAGATTCTTATTCTGGAATTAATAATAAAGATAAAGTAAATATGAAATTTGAAAATATAGAAAAATCAGATAATAAATTTCTTTATACTTTAATTATGTTTATGATATTAGATTTTAATATAAATTATCAATAGGATTTTTTATGTATAAACCAAAAAATAAAACTGAATTAAAAGAATTAGTAGAAGATAATAATATTTATTTAGGGGATATAGATACAAGTTTAATCACTGATATGAGCAATCTTTTTCATGAAAGTTTGAGAAAAGATTTTGAAGGTATTGAGAAATGGGATACTTCAAATGTTACCGATATGTTAGGTATGTTTTCAAAAGCTAATAAATTTAATCAGCCTTTAAATAATTGGAATACTTCAAAAGTTATAAATATGGAAGTTATGTTTTATTATGCTTCGAGTTTCAATCAGAATATAAATTCTTGGAATGTAAGCGAAGTTAAGTATATGAATGATATGTTTTTTGCAGCAGAAAGTTTTAATCAGTCAATAGAAAATTGGAATATTAATAAATATTGTGATATTAAAGATATTTTTTCAAGTTCTTATAATGATATGAAATCAATATTGAAAATTTATTTTATTGCTAAAGGTAATTATAAAAAACAATTGCTTTCTATGCTTGAAAACTGCAATATAAAAGAAGTGTATAAAGAAGTTTTAAAATATAATAAATTAAAAGATTTTATAAAGAAATTAGAAAATATTTATTATGAAGAATTAAAAGAACTTATTGAAAATAAAAAAAATATTTTAAATGAATATAAACAGAAATCAAAAATAAAATGATTTAGTTTATTATTAAATATGTTATATATACTGAAACTTATTAAGTTTGTCAATTTTTTATTGTTCTTTTTACAGACGTATACACTTCGCGGTGGGCAAGCCACAATTATAAAAATAAAAAAATTATATTAACTTTTTTTTCCGCGACTTCGTCAAAGTTGCAAAAAGACAAATATTATAATTGAAATACCATACAATAATTAAACTTTGTCATTGTATTAAAAATTTTATACAAAATTTATTTATTATATAGTTTTTTAAATTGAAAAATATATATAAGAATATAGAATAATAAAAAACAATAAGGAAACATAATAATGAAATATAAACCTCAAACAAAAGAAGAATTAAAAAAATTGGTAGAAGATGAAAGTATTTATTTAGGTGATATAGATACAAGTTTAATAACGGATATGAGCAGATTATTTTCATCAACAAAAAGAGAAGATTTTTCTGGTATAGATAAATGGAATGTAAGCAATGTTATAGATTTTAGTTATATGTTTAGTGAGTGTGTAAATTTTAATGAAGATATTTCTAAATGGAATCTATCTAACGCTGAAAATATAAAAGGGATGTTTAAATATTGTAAAAAATTTAATCAAAATTTAAATTCTTGGAATGTATCTAAAGTAAAAGAAATGGTTTACACATTTGCTCATTGTTCAAATTTCAATCAGCCATTAGATAATTGGAACACTTCCAATGTAATAAGTGTAACTGGTATGTTTATGAATTGTAGAAATTTCAATCAAAATATTAATAATTGGAATATTTCAAAATTAGAATATGCAAATAGTATGTTTGAAGAATGCTGGGATTTCAATCAGCCTTTAGATAAATGGAATACTTCTAGTTTAATAAGTACTGCTAGTATGTTTAAGCATTGTATAAATTTTAATCAAAATATTAATAATTGGGATGTTTCTAAATTAGAATATGCACATAGTATGTTTGAAGATTGTTATAGTTTTAATCAGCCTTTAGATAAATGGGATACTTCTAATTTGAAATATATATCAAGTATGTTTAAATTTTGCTATGAATTTAATCAGCCATTAAATACTTGGAATACATCTCAAATTATAGAAATGGACTATGTTTTTGATAAAGCTAAAAAATTTAATCAGCCTTTGGATAAATGGGACACTTCTAATGTAGTATCTATGCAATGTTTATTTTATGATGCAGAAAGTTTTAATCAGAGTTTGAGTACTTGGAAAGTCGATAAAGTAGAAAATATGATTGGAATGTTATTTAAAAGCGGTTTTCAGCATTATGATTCTTTAGATGATTGGAATATTGAATCTCTTGAGTATTTAGGCGATTGGTCTGATGTTATTTCTAAAAATATAGATAAATTAACTCTGAAATGGATTTTATATTTATATGCTTTTGATAATGATAATAAAATTATAATTAATAAAATAGAGGAGAATATAAAAGAGATTCATAAAATAGCTTCGGAAATAAAAAATAAAAAAGTTCAATTCGCTAAAAGAAAATTAGAGAATATTTATTATAATGATTTGAAAGAAGCTGTTAATTATGAAATATTTGACAGTATTGAAAAATATGAAGAAACTATTAAATTAAATAAAAAAGATGAGAAGAAAGTTTCTTATATAGAAAATTGTAATGTATTAATAAAAGATAAATCAAGAATAGTTGATATAAAAGTTATAAAATATATATACTTAAAATATTTAGAGTTAAAAAGAGATATTTATTATTTGCTTGAAATTAATTCTATAATTGGTTTACTTGACAGAGAAAGTTTTTTGACTTTTGCTAAAAATATTTATATAGAAACATATAAAGAAGCTGCTGCTGTTGTTTATGGTTTGTATGGCGGGGAGGAAGCTTTAAGAGAAATATACAAGAAAGAGAAAGACTCTAATTTCTTTTTGATAATTTTATCATCAGTAAAAACAACTGAATATAGTATTAAGTTATTATATGATATTTATTCAAAAACTAAAAAATCAGAATTGAGAGAAAATGCTTTTAATTTAATAAATAAGATATCAAAGGAAATAGGACTTGATATTGATGATTTAGAATTAAAGTTTAGTTCAAATTTGGGATTCGATTCAAGAGGAGAAAAAATTATTAATGATAATTATAAATTAATTTTGAATGCAGATTATTCTGTAAATATATTTGATATAAAAAATAATAAGGAGTTAAAAGCAGTACCTAGAGATTTTACAGAAACTGCAAAAGAAGAAATTAAATATATCAAAAAAGAAATACCAAAAGTAATAAAAAAACTTTCTCTAAGTTTAACAAAATTATTGATGTATGAAAAGAAATATAATTATAATTTTTTCAAAGAAGTGTTTATTGATAATCCTATAATGAATAAATTTTCTTCTTCTCTTATATGGAATTTGTATGATAAAGATAATGTGTTTGTAACAACTTTTATATATTCAGGTGATGGAAGTTATTCAAATTGCAATGATGAAGAAATTAAAATTAACGATGACGGCTTTATAAGTTTAGCAAGCCCAGCAGAAATGGACGATGAAACTATAAATAAATGGAAGCGTCAATTAGAAGATTATGAATTAGTTCAGCCAATCAATCAATTAACTATAATAAAATTAGATAAAAATAATTTGGAAAATGAAATAAATAAATTACAAAATATTGAAATATCTTATGGTACTTTTAAGGCTTTCGGTGCTAGGTATTCAATGAATCCTAGTTATTTAGATTATGGGGTAGTTGAAAGTTATAATTTAAAAAATGGAGATTGTTTTGAAATAAAAATAGATGCCAATAATGAAATTGATTACAAAGATAAAGTGAAAATAAATATTCATTTTTATAATGAAAATAATAAAGAAGTTCAGGATAGATTTATTTACACATTACTTATTTTAATGATTTGGGATTTTAGACTCGCTGATATGTTTTCTTAATAATTAATATTACAAAATTATTTTGAAGTCCCGCCCTTTATACTTTTTTGTTTTAAATTTGTAATTGTAGTTTTATGATACTTATTGCTTTATCAGAAATTTTAGTACCCGCCCAAATTTTGTTTAAATTTATTGTGTTATTACCGCACGCAGAATGATATTAAAATATAAATTTAATATGAATTCTAATTTAGTTTATTATTAAAATACATTCACCGTGCGTTAGAAAAATAATTTTTTATTTTTATATTAACTTTTCATGTGGTACAGTATTTGGTATTTATTTAAAATTATACTTTTAAAATTGTCTTAAACGATATAAAATATAATAAATTAATTATGGAACATAATAATGAAATATAAACCTCAAACTAAAGAAGAATTAAAAGAATTAGTACAAGACGACAATATTTATTTAGGCGATATAGATACAATTCTTATAACAGATATGAGTCATTTATTTGAATGTTCTAAAAGAAAAAATTTTGAAGGCTTAGAAAATTGGAATATTTCTAATGTAATAGATATAAGTTATATGTTTTCGTCTTCTGAAAATTTTAATAATAATATAAATAATTGGGATACTTCAAATATAAAAAATATGTCGCATTTATTTTCTTATTGTCAAGTTTTTAATCAGCCATTAAATAAATGGAATGTTTCAAATGTTATAGATATGAGTTATATATTTGAAAGCTGTATTAACTTCAATCAATCTTTAAATTCTTGGAATGTGTCTAATGTTGAAAATATGAATGCTTTATTTTATGATTGTGAAACATTTAATAAATCTTTAAATAATTGGAATGTAATTAAAGTAAGAAACATGCGTTATATGTTTAGAAATTGTTATGAATTTAATAATGATATTTCAAATTGGGACGTTTCAAATGTTGAAGATATGTCAAATATGTTTGAAGAAGCATTTGAATTTAATTGTGATATTAGTAAATGGAATGTATCTAAAGTAAAATATATGAATTCAATGTTTGCTTTTGCTGAAAATTTTAATCATGATATTTCAAATTGGAATGTTTCTAATGCAGAAAATATGCAATATATGTTTAGTGGTGCAAAATCATTCAATAAAAATATAAGCAGATGGAATATAAAAAAAGACTGCAATATAACAGGTATGTTTAATTAAAAGGTATAAATATGTATAAACCAAGAACAAAAGAAGAATTAAAAATATTAACAGATGATGAAAATATTAATTTAGGCGATATAGATACGAGTTTAATAAATGATATGAGCTCTTTATTTAAAGAATCTGCAAGAAAAAAATTTAATGGTATTGAAAATTGGGATACTTCTAATGTTTTAGATATGCATGATATGTTTTTTAATTGCAGAAAATTTAATAACGATGTATCAAAATGGAATGTATCCAAAGTTGAAAATATGGCTTGTATGTTTTTCAATACTGAAGAATTTAATCAGTATATAGGTGATTGGAATGTATCTAATGTTAAAGATATGAATAGTATATTTTGGGGTTGTAAAAAGTTTAATCAAGATTTAAATAACTGGAATGTATCTAATGTTGAAAATATGAGTTTTATGTTTTATGGTGCAGTATCTTTTGATCAGCCATTAAATAATTGGAATGTAGGCAATGTTAAAAATATGTATGGAATGTTTAATGGATGTAAGGTATTTAATCAGGATTTAAACAATTGGAATGTATCTAGTGTTGAAAATATGAGCTGTATGTTTTTTGAAGCTAAAAATTTCAATCAGCCTTTGAATAACTGGAATGTAAGTAATGTTAATAAAATGTATAGTATGTTTGGAGGATGTAAGAAGTTTAATCAAAATTTGAATGATTGGAATGTTTCTAATGTTACAGATATGAATAGTATGTTTAAAGGTGCAGAAAGTTTTAATCAGCCATTAAATAATTGGAATACTTCTAACGTTGAAAATATGCGAAATATGTTTGAGGAAGATTTCAATTTTAATCAAGATATTAATAATTGGAATGTAAGTAAAGTAAAAGATATGAGCGGTATGTTTTGTAAATGTAAAAGTTTTAATCAGCCTTTAAATAATTGGGATACTTCAAATGTTACAAATATGAGATGTATGTTTTTTGAGGCAGAAAATTTTAATCAGGATATTAACAAATGGAATGTAAAAAATATAGAAAATATGCTTTCTATGTTTGAGAATGCTTATAGTTTTAATCAGCCTTTAGATAATTGGGATACCTCTAATGTTTTATATATGAATCGTATGTTTTTTAATGCGAAGAAATTTAATCAGAGTTTAAATAATTGGAATGTGTGCAATGTTAAAAATATGGGAAGTATGTTTTCCGGCTGTGAAAGTTTTAATCAGTCAATAGGGGATTGGAAAATAAATAAAACTTGTTTTATTGATAATATATTTGAAAATGCTTATTCTTTAAAAAATGTTAAATCAATACTTAATATTTATTTTCTTGCTAGAGGAAATCATAAAAAAAGACTTTTATCTATGCTTGAAGAATGTGATATTAATGAAGTTTATACAGAATCTATAAAATATACAAAATTAAAAGATTTTATAAAAAAGCTTGAAAATGTATATTATGATGAATTAAAAGAATTGATTGATAAGAAAGAAGATATTATAAAAGAGCATAAACAGAAAAATAAATAGTTAATATATTTACTATAATTATACTATTACAATATTTATATATTTGTAATAGTATAATTTTTTTATGTATTTAAAATATTTATATTAAACCTGAATACTTTTCAAAGAAAGACAGCAATTTTTCTACAACAATTTGTTTTTTCTCAATTTTATTTCCCTGCTTGCTGAATCTTGATATTGGAGGAAGTATTTTATCAATGTCTGTTCCTGAAGTTCTTATTTCTCCATATTCAAAACAGCTAGTTATAAAATCGTTTGTTTCTTTTTCTTTTAAATTTTCATCTTTAATTATTTGTATTAAATCTTTTTCTTTTTCTTCTTTTACGTATTGATAGAATTCTTCTTGAATATCTGTGTCGGAAGCATTCATTTGATTAATGAAGTTTTCAATCAATTCTCTTTTACTTCTTAATTCAATACCAGCATTAATTAATTTTCTAACATGTTCTATTATAGTATCTTTGTCTTTATTTTCATTTTTATATCTTGCCACTATTAGAAGTATATAATCAATATTTACTTCAACTTGTTTAATGAGTTCTATTTCAAATACAACATCATCTTGAATATTTTCTATTTCAGGATTATTTTTATCATTGTTTTTGCTTTGAGTTATCTCTGTATATAAATCAGAATATTTTCCGCTGTAATCTTGAAAATCTATATCAGACAGTATTTTTTCTCTGTCTTCTCTAAAACTATCGAAAGCAGAAAGAGTGTTTCTTATTTTTAATAAATCACCAAATAATTTAATAAATAATTTTTTGTCTTCTTCTGTAACAATAGCTTCATTAATAGGGAATTTAGTTTTAAGTAAATCAACAATTTCTGTGTATCCTAAAACATGCTCACCATTTTCATCGTAGCCGTTAAAATAATCTTTATAAGTTTTAAGCAATGCTATAGAGTTGGCATCTTTATCACCGAAAACAGAAAGAGCTTTGTTTGTATTTTCTTCTAAGTTCATGAAAGAAACTATATTTCCGAAAGTTTTAACAGAGTTCAAAATTCTGTTCGTTCTTGAAAAGGCTTGTATAAGACCATGCATTTGTAGTCTCTTATCAACCCATAAAGTATTTAAAGTAGGGGCGTCAAAACCAGTTAAAAACATATTTACTACTATTAAAATATCGATTTGATTATTTTTCATCTGCAATGAAACATCTTTGTAATAATTTTCAAATTTCTCATCAGATGTATCATAATTTGTTTTGAATATTTGGTTATAATCTTTTATAGCACTTTCAAGAAACTCTCTTGAATCTTCATCAAGATTTTTAGGTTCAAAATTTTCTTCTTGAATTGTGTCATCATAATTATCATTGTTATCATTTTGTACAAAACTAAATATTGTAGCCACTTTTAAATTGCCTGAAGTTTCTCTTATTTGTTTTTGAAACTCTTTATAATATTTCTTGGCTGCTTTTATTGAAGATACAGCAAAAATGGAATTGAATCCTTTAACTTCTCTTTTTTCTTTCTTTTCTTTAACAGTATTATGCTTTGATTTAGCCATATCCTCTACATTTACAATAATATCATGACTATAAGCGGCATTATTGGAATTTCTGTAAGTTTTCTGATCAAAATGTTCTATTATGTATTTTACTATTAATCTTATTCTTTCATCATTTAAAAGTACATCATCTGTATTTATGCCTTTTACTTTTTTATCTTCAAAATCTTTAGCTTCTTTCACAGTATTAATATAATCTATTCTAAAAGGCAAAACATTTTTATCACGAATGGCGTCAACTATAGTATATGTGTGAAGTTTTTCTCCGAAAGCATTTTCAGTGGTTTTTAGATTCGGATATTTTTCATCGTCTTTTTCTTTTTTGAAAATAGGCGTGCCGGTAAATCCGAATATATTATAATTTTTAAAAGCCTTTTTTATTTTCTCATTCATCTCGCCAAATTGAGAACGATGACATTCATCAAAAATCATAACAATATGCTTTTTATAAACTTCATGATTTTCATTTTTCTGAATGAACCTTGATAATTTCTGAATGGTAGTAATAATTATTTTTACATCATCTTTTTCTAATTGCTCTTTCAATATTTTTGTAGAAGTGTTACTGTTGGCGGCACCTTTTTGAAATTTATCATATTCTTTCATAGTTTGATAATCAAGGTCTTTTCTATCAACCACAAAAAGCACTTTATCTACAAAATGAAGCGATCTAGCTAAAGTTGCAGTTTTAAAACTTGTAAGAGTTTTTCCGCTTCCTGTGGTATGCCAAATATAACCGCCTGATTCTTTTTTGGATCTTATTTTATGATTTTCTGATATTTTAATCTTGTTTATAATATTCTCTGCTGCTGCAATCTGATAAGGACGCATAACTAAAAGTGCTTTGTCTGAAGTAAATACACAATATTTAGTTAATATATTTAATAGAGTAAATTTTGAAAAGAAAGTTTTAGTAAAATCAACCAAGTCTGGAATAATTTTATTTCTAGCATCAGCCCAAAAACTTGTAAACTCAAAAGTATTTGAAGTTTTTACTTGACGTTCACTATTCTTTATATGTCTATATCTTGTAGTGTTTGAATAATATTTTGTATTAGTACCATTTGATATAACGAATAATTGTACATATTGATAAAGCCCTAAACCTGCCCAGAAATTTTCTTCCCCGTATCTGTTTATTTGATTGAATGCCTCTCTTATATTAACGCCTCTTATTTTCAGCTCAATATGAACCATAGGCAAGCCGTTTATTAAAATAGTAACATCGTATCTGGCTTTTTTCTCTGAACTTTCTTCTTTATATTGATTAATAACTTGTAAATTATTATTATATATATCATCTTTATCTATAAGTTTAATATTTTTAGTGTATCCGTTTTCTAAAGTTATAGCTTGAATATAATTCTCTTGTATTCTTTCAGTTTTATTTATTATATCTTCGTTGCCATTCGCTATAGTAGTATTAAAAAAATTTTCCCATTCAGTATCAAAAAAAGTATAATTATTTAATTTTTCTAATTGCTTTCTAAGGTTTTTAATCAAATCATTTTCATTTTTTATATTTATATATTCATAGCCTTGTTCGGTAAGCTGTTTGATAAAACCTTCTTCAAGTTCTTCTTCTGTTTGATATTTAGTTCTTGTTCTTTCTACAGGTATATATTTAGCTACAACAGTACTTTCCTCAGACATTTTAATGATATCAATGTTTTCTTTATTTTCCATAAAATAACCTCTTATTTGTATTTTTATTATTACAAATCTATTTAATAATATGTTCTTTAACTCGCCGCTTCGTATCGGCTTCCCGCACGGAAACGCTCAACATTATCAAACGCCCACTGTAAGCGACCGAAGGAAGTACT